>JAAYTX010000091.1 GCA_012523635.1 Elusimicrobiota bacterium | reverse complement strand
CTTGATCGTCGAGATGACGCTCATCGATTCGCTTATTCTGGCCTTTTCCACGGCCTTGAAGTACTGCGGGATGGCGATTGACGCCAAGATGCCGATGATGAGCACGACAACCAGCAGTTCGATGAGTGTGAAGCCTGACTTCGATTTGGTTTGCATGAAACCCCCTTCAATATATAACTTATGGTCCTTAATAATAGTCTAGGCTTCCGCTGTGGCCTTTTTGTGAATGCTGTGTGAATTTTTTGTGAGCATTTTGCCCCATTTAACGCGGCATTTCGCGGGGCCTGCGCGCCAAACCGGGGCTGATATTGTGGAAGTTGTGTCTGAGAAAAAGAGATGCGCCCGGAGCGATTCGAACGCTCGGCCACCCGCTTAAAAGGCGGATGCTCTACCCCTGAGCTACGGGCGCAGTTGCCGTGGCAACGTTTAATTATAGCATAAAAACTTTCATGAGTTTTCCCGTCCAAAACCAAAATTGAAGCCCGTGCGCAAAGTTAATATAATTTCAGGCATAGGGTTCGCTGTAGTTCTAAAATTGGGACAATCAAAACGGCGGCCGGGTGGCTTTATAAGCGTATGCCTGGAAGGCCTGTGCGTCGCAGAAATCAACGTGTTGCAGTGCGCCTGAAAGTCAGGCGCCAGCGCGTGCGGTCAGTGCTTGGAATGCTGCTGGCTGCGGCGGTGCTGGCGGCTGTCTGCTGGGGCGGCTGCCTGGCCTACTCTTCGGCAATGGGCCTGGCCCACAAGGCCAGCCGCCCTGACTGGACATACTGGAGGGCCAAGGGCATTAAAGTGCGCGGCCTTCCCGCTCAGCAGTCTGTGGACGTTTCGGATTTCGCCGCGCCGGAACCGGGCAGGGTGTACCTTTCCTCGGATTGCGCCAAACTCCAGTACAGGCTTTCAGAACAATTCCCGTATCTGCGCAAAATCCGCGTTCACAGAAACTGGCTTACACGCAACATGGTGGTCAGCGCGCTGTTGCGCAAACCGGTGGGCCTTATCTCAGCTGCCGACAGGCAGGTCTATGCGGACGAATCGGGAGAATTGTACTCAATGTCAGGCTCCACGGAACCGGCCCGCCTGCTTTCCGTTCGGCTGGATTCTTTGCCGCCGTCCCGCAGGCTGAAGCCGGAGCTTGCGGCGCTGCTGAACTATATAGATGCCAATATCCCGCTTTTCCCGGCAACCCCGGTGGAACTGCGCCAGCCCGACAGCGGCGAGGTTTCCCTGCGTCTGGAGGACGGTTCAGTGGTGGATTGGGGGAATTTCGCCTATGCCCGTGAAAAACTGGACAGGCTGAAGGCGGTGTTTGATATGGCAAAGGCCCGCATACAGGGCCCTCTGCGCATAAACATGACCAATTTCGAGGACGGCAGCATTCCCGTAAGCGCTTTGGACCCAAGACAAGGGTGATTTCTGCTAATATATGTTGTGGCTGATGAAATAACTTCTGGAGCATGACTATGCAAAAGGACAACATCATAGCTGGGCTGGACATGGGCAGCGGCAAGGTCACCTGCGTGCTCGCCTCTCACGACCCGGCGACAGGGAATTTCAAGGTTCTTTCCGGCAAATCCATGGAGTGCAAGGGCCTCAAAGGCGGAGTGGTGGTCGACATCCGCGCCACTTCCGACGTTATCACCCGGGTGCTGGAAGCTGCGGAAAACGAGGCTAAATGCCAGATTTCGGGCGTGTCGCTGGCGGTGCGCGGCGTGCATCTGAACTCTCTTTGCAGCCACGGGGCCTACAATATCGCCCGCCCCAACAAAGAGATCACCGAGGAAGACATACAGGCCGCGATCGAGAACGCCAAGGCAATCCCGATTAAGAACGACCGCGAAATACTGCACGTGGTTCCTCTCAGCTTTTCAATAGACAGGCAGCCCGGCGTGCCCAACCCCGAAGGCATGGAAGGCTCCCTGCTGGAAGTCGACATTCACACCGTCACCGCGTCAGCCAGCCATCTGGGCAACATCGCAAAGGCCGTGGCTCAGGCCGGATTCTCGGTTGAGGAAACCACCTATTCCCTGCTGGCCATGGGCGACAACGTGCTCACCAACGAGGAGAAGGAGCTTGGCGCCGTTTTGCTGGACATGGGCGGAGAGACAATTTCCGTAGGCCTGTACGTGGAGGGCGGCATACGCTTTTCCAAGGACATCCCCTATGGCTGCGACCTCATCACCAGGGATATAGCCTACGGTCTGCACACTTCGCGCGAGGTGGCCAAGCAGATAAAGGAAAAGTACGGCTCGGCCGTGCCTTCGCTGACCAGCGACGATGAGGAAATCAACGTCCCCAGCATGGACAGGCGTTCCTCTCATTCGATAAAGACCAGCTTCCTTTCCGAAATCATACAGCCGCGCGTCGAGGAACTGTTCGAGATAGTGCGCGACGAGATAAAACGCACCCGCTACGCGGACGTGCCCGGCATCTGCGTGCTTACCGGCGGCGGCTCCATGATGCGGGGCACGGCGGAAATTTGCTCCCAGATACTGAGCATGCGCGAAGTGCGCCTTGGCGGCATCAACCCCGACCATGTGCTTTGCGACAGCGAATTCCTGGACCCGCTTTACAGCGGCGCGCTGTCGGTGGTGCTGTATTCCGGCTCCAAGTACGCGGCTGGCGGGATTGCCTCTTCCGCGGCAAAAAAGCCATTATTTGATAAGTTGAGCGACCTGTTCAGGTCTTTTGACGTGTTCGGCAAGGAATAAGACAAAATATGGCCTCGATGAAATACACGTTCAAGCGTTCGCACGCGGTGATAAAAGTCGTCGGAGTCGGCGGCGCGGGCGGAAACGCGATAAACCGGATGATAGAATCCGGCATCCGCGGGGTGGATTTCATAGCCATGAACACGGACGCGCAGGACCTGGAGCGCAACCGCGCGCCTTACAAGCTGCAGCTGGGCCAGCAGATAACAAGAGGCCTGGGCGTAGGCGGAGACCCGTCAAAGGGGCGCAAGTCAGCCGAGGAATCGCAGGAACAGATCAAAGAGGCCGTGTCCGGCACCAACCTGCTTTTCGTCACGGCCGGGATGGGCGGCGGCACCGGCACCGGAGCCGCGCCTTACGTGGCCAAGGTTGCGCGCGAACTGGCCGGCGACGACATACTTATAGTGGGCGTGGTCACCAAGCCGTTCGAGGGCGAAGGGGAATACAAGGCCAAACTTGCCGAAGACGGCGTGCGCGAGCTCAAGCAGTACGCGGATTCCTGGCTGATAGTTCCCAACGAAAACATTTTTGACGTGATTGACCGCAGCACCACCACGGAAACGGCTTTCAAGCGCGCCGACGACGTCCTGCGCCAGGCGATAAAGGGAATTTCCGAAATAATCACCACTCCGGGCCGCATGAACGTCGACTTCAACGACGTCAAACGCATCATGACCAAGTCCGGCGAAGCCCTGATAGGCATAGGCGAAATGTCCGGTGAAAACCGCCACATGGAGGCCGCCAAGAAAGCCATAGAGGCGCCCATGCTGGAGAACGCCAACCTGGAAGGCTCGCGCGGTCTGATTCTGCATTTCCTGGCCGACGAGAAGCTCACCATGTACGAAATGGAAGAAGCCGCCAAATTCATACAGCAGAAAGCCAGCCGCGACGCGGTGATAAAATACGGGCAGGTGGTGGACAGGGGAATGGGCGATTCGCTGCGCCTGACAGTCATGGCTACCGGTTTTTCACATGAAAAAAGCATGGCGCGCAAGAAGCGCCTGCCGCTTTCTCCTAATATGGACGAGCTGTCGGATGTCACCATACCGGCCGAGCCCATAGGGTCCGATGTGCACGAGATGGATCAGGATTTGGTTAATAAGCCGGCGTTTTTGCGGCGAAAAGGTTTCAGGAAATAATACATGCCAGTAGGATTGGACCTGCTTTTACGCACGATGCTGCAGCACAAGGCCAGCGACCTCCATATACGGAGCGGTTCGCGGGCGTATGTTCGCGTGGACGGCGTTGTGAAACCCGTAGACGGCAGCGAAATGACGGCGCAGGAGGTCCAGCAGCTGGCTGATTCTCTGATGGATGCCCGCCAGACCGCGATTTTCCGCGAGCGCAAGCAGTCCGATTTCGCGCTGGACAAGGGCGAACTTGGGCGTTTCCGCTGCAACGTCTTCGTGCAGCGCAACATGCCCTGCATCGCGGTGCGCCATATACCCAATGAAGTGCCGACCTTTGCCGGCCTTAACCTGCCGGCGGAGACGCTGAAAAAGATTTGCGGCAACGAGCGCGGCCTTGTGCTGGTCACCGGCATCACAGGTTCCGGGAAAACCTCAACGCTGGCCGCGATGATAGACTCGATAAACTCGGAAAAAGAGTGCCATGTCATCACCATTGAAGACCCTATTGAGTTTCTGCATAAGGACAAATGTTCCGTAATCAGCCAGCGAGAGGTGGGGACGGACACTCTTTCGTTCGTGGAATCCCTGCGCGGGGCCCTGCGCCAGGACCCGGACGTCATCCTGGTCGGCGAAATGCGGGATCTGGAAACGACGCAGGCCGCCGTTACCGCGGCCGAAACCGGGCACCTGGTTTTCGGCACAGTGCACACCACCAACGCCTATCAGACGATTTCCCGTATCCTTGACCTTTTCCCGCCGTACCAGCAGACACAGGTGCGGTTGCAGCTTGCCGCTTCTCTCAAGGCGGTGGTTTCTCAGCGGCTGCTTCCGTGCACCGGCGGCGGGCGCATACCTGCCGTAGAGATACTGGTGGTGTCGCCG
>JAAYTX010000090.1 GCA_012523635.1 Elusimicrobiota bacterium | reverse complement strand
GAACTGAACGGGCTTACCAAGGCGGAAACCAACGCCGTCAAACAGTTTTTGAGCCGGGTGGAGGATATCTACCGTGAGCCTTTCGGGCGCCGGACAAAAGCCTATCCGCGGCGGTGCGTGTTCTTCGGCACCACGAATGACGCCGAGTTTTTACGGGATCGCACCGGCAACCGCCGCTTTTGGCCGGTGGATGTCGGCGTGCAGCCGCCGACGAAAAACGTATTTAAGCAGATGGAGGAGGAAGTGCCGCAAATATGGGCCGAGGCGTTTTGCTATTGGCAATTGGGCGAAACGTTGTATTTAACCGGAGAGGTTGAGGAGGAAGCCAAACAGGAACAGGAAAGTCACCGGGAAAGCAGCGCCAAAGAAGGGGTTATCCGCGAATTCGTGGAGCGGCGGGTGCCGCTTAACTGGGACAAGCGGACGCTGCCCGAACGGTTACTGTATTGGTCCGGGGAGTTCGGCCGGGGAGACGTCGAGACTGCGGAAAGAGACCGGATATGCGCCTTGGAGGTGTGGTGCGAATGCTTGAAAGGGGATTTGAAATACATGAAGCGGGCGGACGCTATTGAAATAAACTCTATCTTGGCGACGCTGCCGGAATGGCAAAGAAGTCAAAACGGGTTGCGTTTCGGGGTGCCATACGGGCTGCAAAAAGGGTTTATAAGGGCTTGAACTGTTACTTTCGTTGCTGTAGAAAGTAACGCCCCTGAAACGGCATGATTACCGGGCTGAAAGGCTTCTGTTACTTTTGTTACTTTAATTTTGCAATTAGTTGTGAAAATAGGGAAACCAGGGCTTAAAAACTGTTACTTTCACCCGTTACTTTGCCGTTACTTTCACTGTTACTTTAAAAAGCCCCTGTTACTTTCGTTACTTTTGTTACTTTCGAAGGTAACACCCCTGGAACAGCGTGATTGCTGGACTGAAGGCCTCCTGTTACTTTTGTTACTTTCTTTTCCTATTAAAATAAAAAATAAAGAAAATAAAGAGTGCGCGCACACATACACGCGCCTACGCGCCCATACGCGTATACGTATAAAGAAAAAAAGGTAGCGAAAGTAACAGCGCCGATTTTGGGAAAGGGTTGATTCGGGATGAGGGAAAAAATCGTCGAAGCGTATCTTCGGGACCGGGTAAAAGAGGCGGGAGGGGTGGCGTATAAATTCGTTTCGCCGGGAAATGCCGGGGTGCCGGATAGAATTGTGCTGCTGCCTGGCGGCAGGATTGCCTTCGCCGAACTGAAGGCGCCGGGAAAAGAGCCGACGGCGCTGCAGAAGGCGCAGCAGAGAAAACTAAAAGCCCTGGGCTTTGAGGTGGCTGTCATCGACAGCAAGCAGGGCGTGGATGAGTTTATGGCCGGCAGGTGAACAACGTGAAATTCATGCCTCACGCGTATCAGCGCTATTGCATCAACCGGTTGTTGGCCGACGAGGCGTTAGGCTTATTCCTGGACATGGGTTTGGGCAAGACGGTCATCACCCTGACGGCAATCAACGACCTGAAATACAACCGGTTCGCGGTGTCGAAGGTGCTGGTGGTGGCGCCGAAGAAGGTGGCGGAGATAACGTGGAGCAAGGAAGCGGCGAAGTGGGACCACCTGAAGCTGCTGCGGGTCGTGCCGGTGCTGGGTACGGCGGCCAAGCGCGTCAAGGCGCTGAACACGCCGGCCGACGTGTGGGTGATCAACCGGGAGAACGTCCCGTGGCTGGTGGAGTATTACCGGAACGCCTGGCCGTTCGACATGGTGGTGCTTGACGAGTTTTCGAGCTTTAAGAATCACCAGGCCAAGCGCTTCAAAGCCCTGACCTGGGTGCGCAAGCACATTGCCCGGGTAGTGGGTTTGACCGGCACGCCGGCGCCGAACGGCCTGCTGGATCTGTGGGCGCAGATCTATCTGCTGGACGAGGGCGAGCGGCTGGGCAGGAAAATCACGCACTTTCGGGAGCGGTATTTCGAGCCGGACCAGCGGGATCGGGACCATGTTTTCAGCTATGCGCCGAAGCCGGGGGCGGACGAGATTATTCAGCGGCTGATTGGCGATATCTGCGTGAGCATGAAGGCGGAGGACTACCTGGAACTGCCGGACTGCATCACGGTTACGAGGCCGGTGGTTCTGGACGCCAAGGCCAAGGCGGCTTACGAGAAGCTGGAGAGGGAAATGCTGTTGGAAGTGGACGAGACAACGATAGACGCCGGCAGCGCGGCAGTGCTGACGAACAAGCTGCTGCAGCTTTGCAACGGGGCGGTGTACGACGAGAAGCGGGAAGCGGTGGAAATACACTGTTGCAAGATCGAGGCGTTCCTGGAGCTTGTGGAGGGGTTGAACGGCAAGCCGGCCCTGGTGTTTTACAACTTTCAGCACGACCTGGCGCGGCTTAAGGCGGCGCTGAAAGGAAGCGGCCTGCGGGTGCGGGAACTCCGCGGGCCCCAAGACGAGGAAGACTGGAATGCCCGTAAGATTGATATCCTGTTTGCGCACCCGGCGAGCGCGGCCTACGGCCTGAATCTGCAAAAAGGGGGCAACCACGTTATCTGGTTTGGTCTGAACTGGTCCCTGGAACTCTATCAGCAGGCCAACAAGCGGCTGCACCGGCAGGGTCAGGCCGAGAAGGTGATTATCCATCACTTAGCTGTCGAAGGCGGCGTCGACGAAGACGTGATCGCCGCCCTGGAAGACAAGAGCGGAACACAGGACAGACTTATGAACGCGCTGAAGGCGAGAATTGAAAGAGTAAACAGCGGGAGGGCTTAACCGGTGAAATCGGTCTATGTGGCGCACCCCCTGCGGGGCAATGTTGCGGAAAACGTGAAAAAAGTGACGGAGATATGTCAAAGCATCGCGGAAAAAGGCCAGGTTATCCCGTTTTCGCCGATTCATGCCTTCGGCTTCATGGACCCGGCTGGGGACCAGACCTTCGTGTTCAAGTGCTGCCTGCGTCTGCTTTCCCTGGTGGACGAGCTGTGGGTGTTCGGCGACTGGCGCCGGTCGGAAGGCTGCCGAATCGAGGTCGATTTCGCCAGGCGACGGGGAATACCGGTCGTGTTTATGGGCGAGCAGGCGGGTTAATTTTTACTAACCAACGCGCGCGCGGGAGGGAGGGCGGTGACCATACTTGACCGACTGCTACGGGCGCTCGCCGCCTATCCGGCCCGCGTGGCCGTTGAATCCACCGGCCAGGTCGTTGCCCACATCAGCGATCGTCTCATAGCCAGCTACCACCCGCCGCTGAGCGGCCGGCCGGAGAAGCTGCTGCTGATCGACCCCCGCGAGGGGAAATATGTCGCGGTGACGCCGGCGGAGCTCGAGGGACTATATAATTTCCTGGGGCGAATAATTTTTACGGGAGGGACAATGCGCATGAAACCGGTCGAATGCATCAAAGCCGGCCTGCCGGTCGAACAGGCCGGACAGGTCGGGCCGATGGACCTGACGAGGGAGGATTTCGAATTCCTCGTCCGGAGAGGGTGGAGCAAAGCCAGCATCCGCCGTTTATACAACTTCAAGAACCCGCCGGCGTTTTATGCGCGGCTCAAGGCCCTGGGGCTGCATCCGCCGGCGCACGGGGACGCCGGCGAAGCGCGCGGGGAAGCGGCCCGGGGAAACCCCGCGGAGAAAACGGCCGGCGCCGCCGGCGGCGTCAACGTCATCCTGCGGTTCGGCGACGCGGCCAACGGCTACTTCACCACCGTGCGGCCGGGGCTGACGGTGGCCGAGCTCGTGGCGATCGCCGTCGAGCGTGGCTACCGCAGCGTGCTGATACCGGCGGTGCAGGGGGAAGAGGTGCCCGATGCAGGGTGAAGCGGGACAGCGCAAACAATACG
>JAAYTX010000089.1 GCA_012523635.1 Elusimicrobiota bacterium | reverse complement strand
TAGGGGTAAGCCAGCGGCACCAGATACTTCGGGTGCGATTCGTACAGTATTCGTCTTATTTCATTCTGGGGGAAGCGCGTCAGGTCGGCGAAAAGATAGTCTACCGGCTCCTTTGCCAGCTCAAGCGCCTTGGCTACGCCCTTTGTCGGCTCCGATTCCACGGTCGCGGCATAGACAAAACGCAGTCCGGAGTTCTTGTCTTTTATGAGCAGAACGTTTTCGCCCATATCCACCGGTATCGCGGTTACCGCCAGATTGGCGTCCTCGTATGTCCCGCCGACTTCCAGGACTTTGCACAGCGGCTTCAGTTTGGCCGAAAGCGCCGGATAGTTCGGGTCAAACACGATATTGTCCTGCTGCTTGGCATCGGCGCGTCGCTGCTGCAATATTATCGCTTTCAGGTCCGGCGATACCTGCGCGATCATTTCTATCATGGCCGAGTTGGCTGACGTCTTGTCATTCATGGAAGAAACGATATAGTCGCCCTTGCGGTAGAAATTTTTGTATGGGTTCAGCAGCATGCGCGTGCCGCCGGAGTTTATTTCCAGGTCGTAGGCGCCCCACCAGATCATCGTAGCGGTGCGTTCCTTTTTCTGCGTCTGCGCCGAAGCGGCGGCGGACTCTGCCGCAGCTTCGGGCTGGGTTGTGCCTTTTTTGCGCTGGACCGCAATCAGCAGTATTCCGGCCAGAATCAGGGCCAACGCGCCGACAGCTATGTATATTTTCTTGTTCATGATTCAGCTCCGCGGGTATCCGCTCAATTTTGCTTCAGCGGGGTTTCCAGCCCGGTGAAAAGCGTTTCCAGCCTGGATGACGGCGAGGCCGTGGCCATCGCGGCTTTCAGTTTCATAAGGAAAGCGGCCGCATCCAGCTTGCTTTGCGGGAATGGGCTGTCGTCCAGCATCAGCGTTCCCGTGTACCCGGCGTAGGCCAGCGACGGATGCTCCTGGAAGTAGCCGCAGGGTATGACAACCGCGGGCTTTGTCACCGTCAGGAGTTCTTCCAGGCCCTGTTGTCCCAGGGCGCCTGCAACGGCTATGAAATAGGTGACTTTCTGTCCGGCCAGCGCCTGCTTGAGCTGCGGAACGCTTTTGTCCGAAGCCTGCCCGTTGTAAAGTATGACGGTGCCGGATTTTTTATCGGTTATAAGATAGGCCAGTTCGGTGCCGGACGTTGCGGCGCCGGGAAGAGCTTTTATTGAAAAGGAGGCGTCCTCGTACTGCTCGTTCGGCAGCATGTACACGGTTTTGAACTGTCCGCCTGCCTTGGGTATGGACAGCGGGGCCAGCATTGCCGTGAATTTCGGCGAGATTTCAAGTATGCGTCCGCGCGTGCCGGGGCTGTCGAACCCCTTTCCGGCGCCGGAGCAGAGGATATAGTCCGCCTTCCTGAAAAACTTGAACACCGGGTCGATTATCAGCACTTTGCTGTTTAGGCGTATTTCAAGCGATGAAAACCACCACCAGGTAATGGCAGGGTCCGCGCTGACTGGAACCGGAATCAGGTCCTGCGCTTCCGTAGTGGCCTGCTCCGTGGCGTCGTGCTGCAAGTCCGCATGGACTGTAGCGGCCTGCTGCAGAGGATGCGTGGCAGCAGGGGCTTGTGCTGACGCCTTTGCAGAGCAAAACGCCGCTATGGAAACTGCTGCCGTTAAAAGAATGGCGGCTGTGGCGAGTATGCTGGTTCTTGCTTTTGACATAAAAGTCTCCAGTCCTGTGATTGCGGACGACGTTACGCGGTTCAGGAGTGTCTGACTGCCCCCCAAACGGCGGTATGCCGCTCCCGCTGACATATTACTACAT
>JAAYTX010000088.1 GCA_012523635.1 Elusimicrobiota bacterium | reverse complement strand
CCGCGATACCCTTCGACGGGGACCCCGCCCGGGGTTAAGCCGCCGCAGGCATAGGTTTTACTGCTGTGGTTTTTTGGGCAAATAAAAACCCCCCGGCTTTGAACCCGGGGGGTAAATGTTTTACAGCGCCGTTGCGGCGCCGCGTAACAATTTAGAACTTGGCGTTGGCTATGATCATCGTAGGCAGCTTCGAGTTCTTTATGAAGTTGACCACGCCGATCTGGAGGCCTTTGCCCATGGTGACGGTGTAGTTCACCAGCGCGAACTGGAAGCCGCTGAACTTCTCGGCGTAGTTCACGAGGCCGAGCTGCACGCCGTCCATTTCCTTGGTGGTGTTGTAGACGGAATACTGCACGCCGGCGGCCTTCTCGGCCGAGTTAACAATGCCGAGTTGCACGCCCTTGAGTTCCTTGGTCGTGTTATAGATGCCGTACTGGACGCCGGTGGCGCTCTTGGCGGAGTTCATCGCGAAGGCGACCTGGGCTCCCTTGAGGTCCTCGGTCTTGTTGGCGATGACGTTCAGCTGAAGGCCGCGTATCGCGGGGGTGTTGGAGTACACCAGGCCCAGTTCAAGGCCCTTCACCGTGTCAACTTTGGGGGCGGCTATCTGGTCGTACAGGGATGCTTTGGCTATGCTGCTGCTTTCGGCGAATGCGGATGACGCGCCCGCCAGAACGATTGCTGCCACTGCTATTACCTTTTTCATTAGTTCTCCTTAATTTCCGGTTTTTATACCCTATTGAAAGAATAGCATTTTATATGCGCCATATTGCGGCGCGTGCCTGATTTGATGTTGCGTTGCGGAGGCAAAAAAAGGACCGCTTATGCGGTCCTTTTAGTTGCGGGAATATCAGGCTGTTACTGGTTCTGGAAATAATCCGTAAGGCCCTGGGCGGTCTTGTCGGCAGACTGGGCTGCTATATTTTTAAGGACTATCCTGTCGGCTTCCGGCTTGCTGACCGAGGCCGATTTGTATGATACCTCGAAATTCAGGAAAGTCGCGTTTTTCGAGGCATCCGTGGCCGATACCGAGACAGTGGCCCTGGACCAGTACCATTTGGTGTCTCCGCTGAGATGGCCGAGATCGGTCAATGAAGCGTCGGCTTTGACGGCTATGTCCGGTTTCTGCGAGTCTTCGCGCGCCAGAAACCCCAGCGCCGAAAGGGCGGAAACAAGGCCTTCGCAAATCTGCCTGTCGCCCTGCCCGGAGCAGGAGACCTTCAGCTCAAGCTGTTCCAGCGCCTGCCGCAGCTGCGGCGCCGAGACGGACTGGTTGTCCGGCGCGCCCTGCCCGGTCGGGTCCACTATGCGAAGGTCGGAATTAAAGGAGTCTCGCTGGCGCAGCAGGGCCAGCATCTTGGCCGCGTACTTGGCGCGGGCGAAGCGGTCCTTCTCGCCGGTAAAACTTTTGTTCCACTGGTCTATCTGCGAATCTATGTCGCCAATCCGGCTTTTAAGCGTGGACTGGGCGCGGGCCCTGTCCAGCACCGCAAGGCAGTAGTACTGGCCGGTGGCGTCCTCTTTCCAGGTGTCGCCCACTTCCACGCCTTCCAGCAGCTTGTCCGAGGTTATCTGGACGTTTTGGCTGACGGTCTGCGAAAATGCCGGCTGGCCCTGGTTCTTTCCGTCTTTGGCCACGGTCTCGCTTGCGTTGACCTGCGAAACGTCGTTCACCAAGCTTGAGAAAATGCGCGAGACCGCCGCGCGGGCGCGCTGCTCGGCCGAGGTGCGGTCCGAGGCTATGCCTACGCCGGTCATGTAAAGTTCGCGCGGAAATTTGGAGCTGTTGCCGTCTGTCCAGTCGGGCCTTGATGCTGCAAGCGCCGCCGAGCAGCTGAGCCCGAGCAGCAGTGCGCAGAGGATTTTTTTCATAGCGGTATCTCCTGAAAAAACCCCGGCCCGGCGGCTTTTACGCCGCGCGCTGGCCGGGGTTCAAACCTTCTACCAGGACGACTTGGAGCGGGAGACGAATTTCTTTATCTGCTTCTGTCCGTTCCAGACTATGCGGTTGGTTTTCATGTCCAGCATCTTCAGGTTGACCTGGTACAGCACCACCTGCTTGCCGCCCTCCTGGTCCCTGATTGTGTTGATGTTGCCGCTGAGCATGAAGTCCGCGCCTATTTCCTGGCCGTGCTCCTTGCGGGTGTCCTCGGAAGAGTTCACCGCCTGGTCGGCGCGCTCGTCGCGCACCTGGCCGCGCTCATCCTTGCTGGCCACGAAGCTGACCGTGCCGGAGTTGATGAGCTCGCGCTGGAGGTTCTCCACGAAGGTGTCCGTGGCGATGTGCTCGTCGCTGTTGTTGGCCACCGCGCCCACTATCACCGTGGGTACGCGGTTCAGCGCCGTCTTGGCGTTGGCCATCCAGGGGCGGGCCAGGCAGTCGTTCATCATTTCCTCGGCCACCATGCGGGCGTCGGTGTCGTTCCAGCGTCCGCTGATGTCCTTCACTTCGTTGACGTCCATGCGGGTGACCTTGGTTCCGCCGCAGCCCGACAGGAATGCCGCCGAGCACAGCAGCGCGGGGATAAGAAGCAGGTGTCTCATGTTATGCGTCTCCTGTAAGGGAGTTATTTGTTCTTTACGGCTTCGTCCAGTTCCGTAAAGGCCTTGTCGGAGTTGGCGCGCACGAAGTCGCGCACCTTGGAGTCAAGCTGGTTGGCCTGGTCCAGCGCGGCCTTGAATTTCTCCAGGTCCAGGCGGGCGAGGGCGTACATGGTCTTGTCCGTCGGGTCCTGCCAGCGGTCTACTATGATGGCGCCGCGCAGCGAGATATCGGTCAGCGATTTCATGGTGCTGGTGATATTCTGCTCTTCGCTTACTTTGGCGGGGTCTCCGGCCGAGGTGGAAGCCTGGTAGCTCTTGGTCAGGGCCGAGATGTAGCTGTCCAGGGTTTTGGCCACTGCCGCGCGGGCGCGGGTGTCCGCCGCTTCCAGCGCAAGGGCCTTGTCGCGTACGTTCTGCACCAGGCCCACTCCGTAGAATGCGCTGATGCCGCCGTCGCTGAAAGCTCCGGAACCCTTGTTGACCCAGTCCGGGGCGTTGTTGGCGACCGGTCCGGCCACCACTTTATGACCGCAGGCCGCCAGCGGCAGCACTGCCGCGAGCAGCAGGAAATACAGTTTCAGGTTTTTCATTGAAGCACAGCCTCCGTACGTTCGTACAATATAGGCAAACCATGCCTAACTAAATTTGTACCAAACGGCCCCCCTCTTGTCAACGAAACCGGGGCGCGGCCGGAACGTCCTGTCTGGGGCGGCGCGGCGGTGTCAATTAGGTCACGAAACTGTTGTTTAGCGGCGGCAGCGGCACAGAGAGGCGGCGAACAGAGCCGCTTCTACGGAAGAGGACGGGTCAGCCATGTTTTGTCCGGCTATATCGAAAGCGGTGCCGTGGGCGGGGGAGGTGCGCACTATCGGGAGCCCGCAGGTCCAGTGCGCTACCGGGGCCCTGACCGCCGTTTTAAGAGGTATCAGGGCCTGGTCATGGTACATGCAGACAATGCCGTCCCATTCTCCGGCCAGGTGGCGCTTCCAGGCCGCGTCCGGCGGCAGCGGGCCGCAAAGCCTGCTGCCTGAGCGCCGCAGAGAGGCCAGGGCCGGGCCGATTACGGAAATTTCCTCCAGCCCTATTTCCCCGGCGTCTCCGGCATGGGGGTTCAGCGAGCAGATTCCCAGGGCGGGATTCCGGCTTCCTGCCAGTGGACGCAGGGATTCCAGGAAGACGCGGCAGGCGCGTTTGACTCGCGCGCGGGTTATGGTTGTTTTAAGTTTCGCCACGGGGGTATGTTCCGTGACCAGCGCGCAGCGGATGCCGCCGGAGATGAAAGACATTACGGCCTCGGGCGCTTTGCAGGCGCGGCGCAGGAATTCGGTATGGCCCAGGAAGCCTGTTTTGGCGATGGCCCAGGATTGCTTGGAAATCGGGGCTGTCAGCACGCCGTCAACTCCCCCGGCAAGGGCCAGTTCCACCGCCAGTTTTACCGCTGAAAAGGATTCTTTCCCGCCTCGCGCCGAGGGTTTGGGGGTCCGGCGCGGAGGAGCAGGTTCCAGCGCGGTGTCCAGCAGCGGGCCGAGTTCGGGCTTCCAGCCTGCGCTTTCAAATGCATAGTGCGGGCCTATGAAAAACGCGCGGCAGGCCGCGCGTACGCGCCGGTCTGCCGCTGTCTTTACCGCGACCTCCGGGCCTATGCCGCCGGGGTCTCCGGAGGTGAAGGCCAGAAGGGGTTTCAATTTTTCTTGTCCGCTACGGGAGCCTGCGCCGCGGACGGCAGGTTCTCGGTTATGGAGGCCTTTTTGCGCAGGCGCTCCACCAGGGCCTGGAACTCACGCTGCTGTTCCATGGCTGTAAGGTACTCGGTCAGGCCCTTGCGCAGGTCTTCCAGGCTCAGGTCCTGCGCTGCGTTCTTGGAATCAACCTTTATAAGGTGATAGCCGAAGTCCGTTTCCACGGGGTCGGACACTTTGCCAACTTCAAGCGAGAAAGCCTTGTCCTCGAATTCCTTGGGCATCCAGCCGCGTATGATATAGCCTATTTTGCCTTCCTGCTTGGCGCTGTCCGGGTCTTCGGAATACTGCGCGGCGACATCGCCGAAGGACTCGCCCTTGTCTATTTTGGCCTTGGCTTCCTTTATCTTGTCCAGGGCCTTTTTCTTGTCGGGCATCGGCGCGTTCTTGGGAACGCGGACCAGTATGTGGCGCACGAAAATGCGTTCGGCGCTCATATCCTTTATGCGCAGCGCCAGTGACTCCAGCGCCTTGCCGTCAGCTTCGGAAAGGTTTTTAAGCGGCGAGTTGTCGCCTTTTAGCAGAAGGCGGGTGTCGTCGTAGAGCTTCTTGAGCTGGGCTTCTGTCGGCGGGACGAGTTTGGGACGTATGGTCTGGTCGGCGTAGCGTATGGCCAGCAGCTGCCCGCGCACGCGTTCGCGAAATTTGGCCGGGGTCAGCCCCTCTTTCTTCATCTCTTCCTGGAAGACCTTTTCAGCCTCGGCGGGGGTGAGGGGCTTGCCGGATTCGTCTACCTCAAAGCGCTTTTTTATCTTGTCCACGCCTTCGTCGATGTCCCGGTCCAGTATCCGCACCTTTTCCTTTTCCGCTTCCTGCAGTAGAAGCTGTTCGCTTATCATGCTGTCCAGCACTTCCCGCTCTACCGCCTGCATGGCGTCTTTCTGTTCAAGCAGGGCCGGGGCCGTGTGCTTATAGTATTCCGCCTTTGCTTCCACGTTCTTCTGGAATTCGGACATCAGCAGCGGCTTGCCGTTGACGGTGGCCACGGCCTCGCCTATCACGCGGGCGCACGCAGGCGCGGCGCACAGCAGCACGGCGGCCAGCGCGGCCTTAATTG
>JAAYTX010000087.1 GCA_012523635.1 Elusimicrobiota bacterium | reverse complement strand
TTCCCGCAAGCCGCCTCTCCGCCGTTTTTTTCCACATCCAGCTCAAACCAGACCTCTTCGCCGTTCCTGCGCGGGAACGGCTTAACGCGCCCCTGAAGCCCGGCGGGAACCGGCGACTGGTAGCAAACATCGCATGCGGGCGGATTTGGCGGGCCGAAATAGTGCCTTTGCAGGGACAACAGCAGCGCATAGGCCGCGAACGCTACGAACGCGGGCCTCAGATACCAGGAGTGATGCATGGAAAACGGACGGCTAGAGTTTTGTCCTGCCTTTGATGGCGTAACCCAGGGTCATCTCGTCGGTATAATCCAGGTCGCCGCCAAGCGGCACGCCGTAGGCGATGCGTGAAATGGAGGGCACCAGCGGCCCCAGCAGGCGTGAAAGGTACAGCGCCGTGGCCTCGCCTTCGGTATCCGGGTCCGTGGCTATTATGATTTCACGGATTTCCGGCGAGGACTTCACCCGCTCCACCAGTTCGCGTATGCGCAGGGAATCCACGCCGCGCGAGTCTATCGGCGAAAGCGCCCCGTGAAGCACATGGTAGTAGCCGCTGAAAATTTTGGTTTTTTCTATGGCCTCGATATCCTGCGTCTCCTCCACCACGCACAGCAGCCCGGCGTCTCGCGACTGGTCGGCGCAGACAGGGCACAGTTCGTCCTCGCAGTAGGAGAAGCAGCGGGAGCACATGCGCACGTTTTCCTTGAGTTCCCGCAGGGCGGCTATAAACTCCTCGGCCTGCGACTGCGGTGCGCGCAGGAAATAGGTGCAGAAGCGCTCGGCCTGGCGCGGGCCCACGCCCGGCAGGCGGCGCAGCGCTTTTATCAGCCGTTCAAAGGATTTCATCAGCTCAGTGCTTGCGGGGCTTCATTATCCTGCCGGGTATTATCTTTAGCACTTTCTTGACGGCTGGATTATTCTCGAGGCTCTTGTCGTCCGGAAGCTCCTGCCAGGAACCTTCCGACAGCGGTTCCTCCGCGGACACTTCGGGCAAAGTCTCTTCGGCGCTGATCTCCTCCATATGCGCCGGTTCCTCGGCGCGCGGAGCTACGGCAAGCTGGAACTTGACTTTCCTCGAGCTCACGGAAGCCAGCGCTTTTTCAAGGCCGGAAAGGCTGCGCTCAATCGAATTCCTGTGAAACTCGTCCTGAAACAAAAGCTTCCATACGCCGCCGGGCAGGAACTCGGCGCGCGCCTTGGAAAGTATGTCGTGCAGAATAGGGTTTGACGAGGCGAAAGCGCCCAGCACTTTCTGCCAGACGGCGGCGTCAGGCTCGTCGGATTCCGCAGGGGCCGCCGGGGCTTCGGCCTTTTTCGGCGCGGGATGGGATTCGGGGGCCTTGGCCGCGTGCTTATGCGCGGCTGTCTCCCGCGCGGGCTTTGCAGGGGGAAGCTGCGGTTCCGGCCTCTGCGCCGGAACGACTGGCGCGGGAGCAGGCATAGGCGGAGGCAATTCCGCCCCGCCGCTTATCCTGTTTTCAAGGCTTTCCAGGCGGCGCAGCCACTTCTCAACGTCAGGCACCGCCTCCAGCAAGGTAAACAGCCCCACTTCCGCCGCGACGGCGGGCAGGTCAGAAAAGCGCACCTCGTCTATCAGCCGCGCAATGCGGCGGGACAGGTTGGCCAAAGTGAAGGCGGACACGTCCTTCACCAATTCGGACGCGCCCTTGAAAGGCTCGCGCCCGAAGCCGCTTTTCACGAAAAACAAGGCCGATACGGCGTTGCGTATCTCCCGCAGGAAAGCCACAGGCTCGTGCCCTTCCGCGTTCAGGCTTTCAAAAGCGGAGTGCAGGGCGGCGCCGTCGCGGGCCAGCAGGGCCGCCACGGCCTGCTTCAAAAGCTGGTCGGGGATGCAGCCCAGCATGCGCGCGGTTTCCTCGCGCGTCAGCTCGCCGGAGGAAAAGGAGACCGCCCTGTCCAGCAGGGTCAGCGCGTCGCGCATGGCCCCGCCCGCGGAAGCGGCGATAAGCTCAAGCGCCTGCGGCTCTATCTTTATCCCTTCCTCATGGGCCACGTGCGCCAGATGCTTTTCTATCTGGGCCTGCGTGATGGGCTTGAAGCGGAAATTCTGGCAGCGCGAGGCTATGGTGGCCGGAACCTTGTGGCGCTCGGTGGTGGCCAGTATGAACACCACGTGGGGCGGAGGCTCCTCTATGGTCTTGAGCAGCGCGTTGAAGGAACTGCCGGAAAGCATGTGCACTTCGTCGAGAATGAAAACCTTGTAGCGGTCGCGCACGGCGCTGAGCGAAACAGTGTCTATGATGACTTCGCGGACTTTCGCCACCTCGGTGTTGCTGGCCGCGTCTATTTCAAGCACGTCCAGGTCCGACGAGGCCGCTATTTCCCGGCACTGCACGCACTTGCCGCAGGGTTCGGGGACGGGCTTGTCGGCTCCGCCGCCGGTGCAGTTCAGCGCGCGGGCCAGAAGGCGCGCCATCGAGGTTTTGCCGCAGCCGCGCGGGCCGTGGAAAAGATAGGCGTGGGCCACGCGCCCCATTTTAAGAGAATTGGCTATTGTGGAGGCCACCGTCTCCTGCCCCACAAGGTCGCGCAAAAGCGCGGGGCGATATTTGCGGGCGAGGTTCTGGTACGCGGACTGCTCTTTATTTGTCATAGGTTTTCCGGAAAGCCGGACATCATTATATAAAACCTCGCCACGCGGCGACAGCGCGCCGGGCTCCGCCCGGGAATAATATGCTAAAGTTCAAAAGCCGTCGGGGAACTAAGACATGGGAATAAAACGCATAGCAGGATTTGTACGCCGGAACTGGGGCTGGCTGGGCTTCTTCCTGTGCGCGGCAGTCATAATAAGCCCGTTCGGCGAATTCCCTCTAAATGACGACTGGGCCTATGCCCTGTCGGTAAAGCACCTGCTGTCTGACCACGTCCTTATAATACCCGACATGGCCACCGCTTCTCTTGTCTGGCAAACGCTGTGGGGAGGCTTTTGGTCGCTCCTGCTGGGGCAGTCTTACGCCGCGCTGAGGATTTCCACGCTGGCGGCGGCTCTTCTGGCCGCCGTCTGCTTTGGCGGAATCACTGGCGGCAGGAAAGGCGGCTGGCCCGCATTGCTGGCCCCGGAATTCCTGCTGCTGTCCACGCCGTTTTTCATGATGCTTTCATTCACTTTCATGACAGACGTTCACTATATTGCCTGGATGCTCTTGGCTGCGGCGCTGTATTTGCGGGCGCTTGAAAATGACGACGCCAAAACCTGGCTTCTGGCATCGCTGGCGGCGGCGCTGGCCTACCTGACAAGGCAGATAGCCGTGGCCGTATTGATAACCATATTTGCCTCGCTCCTTGTACGCGGCCAGCTTTCAGCGAAAAGATTGACGCTAGCTTTCGCGCTTCCGCTTGCGGCAATGGCAGCGCACTATTACTGGTTCAACATAATTCATGGCGGAAACTGGGCCTCGAACTACTATCTTTCCGAAGGGCTGGCCTCATTTTTAAGCAAGCCCGCGAACTATCCCGAAATGCTTTGCCGGGCCGCGGCGACTGCACTTTACTGCGCGCTGTTTGCGCTTCCGGCGGCCATACTGCTTCCGCGCACGGCCTTTTCGCGCAAAGATGCCGCCATTCTCCTGCCCGTTCTGGCGCTGATTGCCCTGTTCACACTTTATAAAGGACTTCCGCCATACTACCCGAACCTTATCACCCTGCACGGCTTCGGCATCAACCTTGTGGGCGCGAAATCAGGCGGAATGCTGGAGTGCGGAATTCTCCGCTGGCTGGCGCTTGCGGCGGCGGCCTATTCGCTGTCCAAATTTCTGCTTAACCGCTTGTTGTTCATTGACAGGCGGGCCGCCGCGCTCCTGCTGCTGTCGGCGCTCCATCTTGCGCTGTCGGTGACTCTTAAAAATTTCTACGACCGCTACATTCTGGCGGCTTCAGTACCATTTATGGCGGCGGCATTAATAGCGGCCAAAAACTGTGCCGGTTCCCGTCTGCGCGACCGCGCCTCCGCCGGGGCCGCGTTTGCTCTGGCCCTTTTTGCCTTTGCCGGGACCTGGGATTATATGAACTGGAACCGCGCAAAAAACTCCGCCGCCAGGGTGGGCATTGAAGCCGGACTGCGCCCTGAACAAATCAACAACGGGTTCGACTGGTACGCCTCGGCGCTATACGAACCGAACATGGAAAAACTCAAACGGGAGCTGCCGCTGGACCGCATAGGCCGCTTTGACTGGATAAAAGACAACGAATTTTCGGCCTTTGTCTGTTTCGGACGCATGGATTCGCCCTACTGGGACCTGTTGTCCGGGACGAGCTATTTTTCGCCGCTGACCCTGCGGCGCGAAAACATTTCCCTCTACCTGCTTAAAAACGGCAGAAGCTACCGTTTGGACAGCTATTAGCGGCACAACCCGCCGCTGTCTGGCTTAAAGGGGCTTATTTTATATAATGATGTCATTCGCGGGCGCGCGTTTACGCTTCCGCAATACAAACAAGCGAGGTCCCGATGCGGGCTAAAAATTTAGGCAAGCTTTCCCTGCTGTTGCTGGCTCTTTCCGTTCTCTGCGGCGCGCCCACGGCGCTGGCCGCCACAAAATCCGAAGACCTGATTTCGGACACCGAACTGATAGACACCCCCACCGCCGAAGTGCTGGACTACTACGGCCTTCAGGTGAAGACGCGCTTCCTCCGCGACGGCGGCGTGCTGGCCGGGCTTAACTTCGGCGTGCTGAACAGGCTCAATCTGGGCGCATCGGCCACAGTGGACAAGATGATAGGAACCGACGACCCGATGCGCCTCCTGCGCCCGGAAATACAGGCCAAGTTCCGCTTCTACGACGGCGGGAAAATGCTTCCGGCATTCTCGCTGGGTTATGACGGGCAGGGCTATTATTACGACACCAACCAGAAGAAGTATTACGAAAAGGGGCGCGGCCTCTATGTCGTGGGCACCAAGGAGATACTGACGCCCGGCCTCAGCCTCAACCCCGGCATCAACATGTCGGACTTCGACAACGACGACATCTTCTTCTTCACCGGCCTGTCCTACAACATCGAGAACAATTTCGCGCTGATGGCCGAATGGGACGCGATACAGCGTTTCAACGAATCGCGCCTTAATTTGGGCGCGCGCTTCTACGTTACGCCTTTCTTCCAGATAGACCTGGCCGTGCGCGAGATAGGCCGCAACAGGACGCTGGACAACGGCGTGCAGCAGCGCCCGGAACGCATAGCGCAGCTGCGCTACACCACGAGCTTTTAAGACACCGTTCCAAAAGGAGAACATTCATGGCTAAGAAAATAGGCATTTTAACCGGCGGCGGAGACTGCCCCGGCCTCAACCCCGCCATACGCGGCTGCGTGTACGCGGCTGAACGCATGGGCTACGAATGCATCGGCTTCCGCGACGGCTGGAAAGGCATCATAGAAAACATCACCATGCCCCTCAACCGCGACATCGTGCGCGACATAATACTACAGGGCGGCACCATGCTGGGCACCTCGCGCACCCATCCCTACAAGCGCGAAAAAGGCGTGGACATGCTGCGCGAGACCTTCAAGAAGCAGAACCTGCACGCGCTGGTTGCCATGGGAGGCGAAGACACGCTGGGCGTCGCCAACAAGCTTTATAACGACTTCAAGCTGCCGGTAGTCGGCGTGCCCAAAACCATGGACAACGACCTCTCCGGCACCGACTTCACCTTCGGCTTCGACTCCTCGGTCACAGTGGCGCTTGACGCCCTCAGCCGCCTGCGCGACACGGCCAACAGCCACCACCGCGTTATAGTGCTGGAAGTTATGGGCCGCCACGCGGGCTGGGTATCGCTCTACACCGCCATAGCCGGAGCCGCCGACTACATGTGCCTGCCCGAGCGCCCGGTCAACCTCGAAGACCTCACGAAAAAAATAAAAGCCGCCTACGCCAAGAAGAATTACGCCCTGGTGGTGACCAGCGAAGCCACCGACCTGCCCACGACCGACAAGGGCCAGGTGCAGGCCAAGGACGATTTCGGCCATGTGGTGCTGCAGGGCCGCGGCGTCGGCGAAAAGCTGGCCGACCTCATAGAGGAACAGACCGGCATAGAAACTCGCCACGCCGTCATAGGCCACATACAGCGCGGCGGCGCCCCCACCCTGTTCGACCGCATGCTGGGCACGCGCGTCGGCGTGGGCGCGGCGCAGTTCGTGCACGAGGGAAAGTTCGGCGTCATGGCCGCGCTGAAGGGCGACAAAATACAGCCGGTGCCCCTGCAGGAAGCGGTGGGCCAGCTTAAAACAGTCACCAAGGAATGGATGGACTTTTCCGAACTGATGTTCTAGCCGTCACGGAGAAATCATGACAGAAACGACGCGGAGCCAGGCCCAGTTTTGCAGGCAGACCATCATCATAAAGAAAGCCCTGCAGTACAAATACATGGCCATAATGGCCATCAGCGTGCTGGTGGGCTTTCTCATCTTTGCGATGGAAGTCGGCTGGAGCCTGGCAAGCGTTTACCGGGAACACCCGGCGCTGCTGGACCCACTGTTCACGCAACTGGGCCTGCTGCTGCCCGCGTTCCTGCTGAAAGTGGTGATTTACTTCGTGATAGTGCTGCTTGTCGCGGGAGTTATTTCACACAAGATGGCGGGGCCCATCTATAAATTCGAGAAAAGCGCCTCCACCCTCTGCACCGGCGACCTGACGCACCGCATCTTCCTGCGCAAGGGCGACCAGCTTACGGAACTGCAGGGCGCGATAAACGGCATGGCTTCGTCCCTCCAGGAACTGGTGAAGACAGACAGGGCCGCCGCACAGAAAATCGCCGCGGAACTGGAAAACCTGGCCGCCTCCGTACAGGAGCCCCCAGTGCGGGAGAAACTGCTGGCGCTGGCCGAAACCGCCAAAACCATCACCATGGGGTTCAAAATCTGATGCTCGGCGCAGAACGCTCCGCCCCCCTGCTCTGCCTGTGCGCGCTGCTGTGCGCGGCGCCCGCCAAGGCGCAACCCACGCAGGAAGTGCTCACGCTGGACCAGTCGATGCGGCTGGCCATGCAGAACAACCCGGAACTCCTCTCGGCGGAGCAGGACGTAATCATAGCGCAGCAGCGCGTCAAAGAAGCTTCCTACCTCTTCCTGCCGCAGACCGGGCTTTTCGGCGCGGTGTCAAAATCAAACATCAAGTACCCGATGGTGCTGTCGCCGGAATTCGGCTCACAGTTCCTGCAGACCAGCGAATACGAGAATTTCTACACCGCCCGCATGTCTCTGGTGCAGCCCATCTACACCGGCGGGCGCAACACCAACACCCTGCGCATGGCGCGCGCATCGCTGAAGCAGGCGCGCACGCGCTATGAAACGGTGAAGCGCGAAACCGTCCTATCGCTGAAAATAGCCTTCTACAAACTCAGCCGGGCCAAATTCGAATCGGACACCATACACCGCTGGCTGGACGCTGTCCGCGACGGGGCCCGCAAGCTCGCCAACAACCCATGGGAAGCGCTGGAGGCGCGGGCGCTGGTGTCGGAAATGGAAAACGACGAAGCCAAGGCACGCCAGCAGCTTACGATGCTCAAGCTGAACTACCTGCAGACACTGAACCGGGAACTGGACGCGGACGTGGACATTTCCGCCGAGTTCAAGCCGGACATGATAGCGCTGGACCTTAACAAGGCCGTCACCTGGGCGATGGAACTGCGCCCTGAGGTGAAAAGCGAAGTCTACAAGGCGGAAATGGACTCGATAGCCCTGAACCTGGCGATGTCGCGGCGCTCCCCAACCGTGATGCTGGGCGCGAATTACGACGTCAACGGCTCCCAGTTCCCGCTCAAATCCAACAACTGGGCCACCACGCTGGCCATACAGTTCCCCCTGGCCTACGATTTCTGGACGCAAATCACGCAGCGCAAGGCGGAATTGCGCCAAGGCGACCTCAAGCGCTCCGGCATGCAGGACAAAGTGCGCCTGGAAGTGCGCCAGTACCACAACGAGCTGATGTTCTGGCAGGACACCGTGCGTCGGATGCAGGAGAACAAAGATTCCCTGGAGCAGGCCTACTCCGCGACGGCGCAGAAAGCCCCTGCGGCCTCAATGTCGGCCCTGCGTGCCGCGAAAGTCGTGCAGGAGGCGGACTCCCGCTACCTCGACTCGGTGGAAAACCAGCTTATAGCCCGGGCCCGGCTTGAATGGGCCGTAGGACACGACCTTACCCCCTGATGAAATGCGGGCTTCTGCTGTCGCTGCTGCTTCTGTTCCCGGCCAGAGCCTTCTGCGCCGACTCCCCCTCACCGCTATACGGCGACGAAATAGTCCGCGACTTCCTCTGGTCTGAATTCCAGGAACTGCCGGCCGACAAACGCCCCAAAGTGGGGCTGGTGCTTTCCGGCGGCGCCGCGCGCGGCTTCGCCCATGTAGGCTTCCTGGAAGTGCTGACAAACGCCGGCTTCCCCATAGACGGCA
This sequence comes from Elusimicrobiota bacterium, assembly GCA_012523635.1. Lineage (GTDB taxonomy): Bacteria > Elusimicrobiota > Elusimicrobia > Elusimicrobiales > Elusimicrobiaceae > JAAYTX01. The sequence continues at coordinate 2,751 of JAAYTX010000087.1, read as the reverse complement.
TAGCCGGAACCTCAATGGGCGCGGTCATCGGCGCGCTGTTCAGCGCGGGATTTCCCATGGACCAGCTATGGGAACTGGGCAGGCGGGCCACCTTCTCCTACGCCACCAAGGATTTCAACAAGATAGGTGTGCTGTCGCTGATACTGCACGAGAAACTCATGTCCTCCGACGCCATGGAGGATTTCATCACCCAGCGCATAGGCGACATCACGTTCGAGGATTTGCAGATTCCATTTTCCTGCGTGGCCATGGACATCAAGACAGGCGAAAGCATAGTCTTCCGGGAAGGCCCGCTGGCGATAGCCGTTCGCTCCAGCATGAACCTGCCCGGCATTTTCAAGCCGGTGCAGTACCGCCACCGCTACCTGGTGGACGGCGGCGTAGCCGATAACCTGCCGGTGGACGCGGCCAAGGCCCTTGGCATGGAATGGATTCTTTCAAGCCACACCCCCGCCGGGCTTGACGACGCCTCCCTGCACAACATCCTGACCTATCTTTTGCAGGTGATGGAAATCCGCGGCGAACTGCTGGCCCAACAATCCATAAAAGATTCCGACATGGTGGTCACTCACAAGGTCCAGCACATAAAATTCACGGAATTTGAAAAAAGCTTTCATGCGGGGGAACTGGGGCTGGAAGAAACATACCGGCGGTTGCCGTATATAAAGGAAAATCTGCTGCTGCGCTCTTTCGGAGCGCTGACTGATAAATATGTCCTGCCTTAAACCGAAAGCAGCGCTGCTTTGCGCCGTCCTCATTCTCGGGGCTTGCCCTTCGCGCGCCGGGTGGCTGTTTTTCGGCAGCAATAAAGACCCGCTGGAACACGCCGTAGCGTCATACGACAGGGGAGAGTATTCCGCCGCGGCGCGCGAGTTGCAGGAACTGGTAAACAAAAGCCTCCCATACGACCACAAGGAAGAGGCCTACTGGTACATGAGCCAGGCCTACATCAAGGCGGGAAAACCGGACAGGGCGCTCCCGACGCTGCAGCTTGCCGTGGAACTGTACCCCAAAAGCATACGTCTCCAACTGGCGCTGGCGGAACTTTATTATGATTCGGCCCTTTATTCGCAGGCGAAAACGCTTTATGACGCGCTGAATGAACTGCAATCTCCGGGCGACGAATACCTCCTGCAACTGAATGCCGGCACTGCCCGCACTTACGCGGCGCTCGGCTATCTTGAGCGCGCGGCTGGATATTACCGCAAAGCCCTCGACACCAAACCGCAATTCGACGCGATGCTCAGCATAGAATACATAAGCTGCCTGCTGAAGCAGCGCAAATACATCGATGCCGCCACAGCCGTGGAAACGGCTCTCGCGCAAGCTCCGGAAAACATTGAACTGCTTTATTTGTCGGCTAAAATCAGCTATGAAGCAGGGCGCAAGGAAAAGGCCGTGACTACGCTGAAATACGCGCTGGAAAAGGCCCCGGAGCGCCATGATATCCGGCTGTCGCGCGCGCTGTGGTTATGTTCGCTTGGGCGCTATCAGCAGGCGGCGCAGGAAGCTGAAAAAGTTTATAATGCCGAACCGAACCAGGCACAGGCGCAGTGGGCGCTGGCGCTGGCCCTCAGCCGCATACCGGGTTCCGAGCGCAGGGCCATGGAATTGTTCCGCGCCGCGGCCAACTCAATCACCAGCCCATTTACAGCACAGGCCGCAGAACGGATGCTGGAGCGCCTCTCCAAGCGGCAAGACTCCCTTAAACACTGAGTTGTATTGCCGTTAGTCAGCAACCCAGCGGCTGTCGCGGGGCGCGCGGATGCTGTGCTGTTTGGCCAGACACCAGTGAAGAATCTTTCGCACGGGTTCGTTAGTATTGGCGAACTCAACAGCCTGAGACAACCCGCCCCAGTTTTCCCCACCGGCCAGCATGTAGTCCGTAGACAGCACCTTATAGATTTTGGAATCAGACAGCGGAGCGCCGTCTACCGTTATGGCGCGAATCTTCCCGCCTTCGGGCCCCGCCGGGTCATAGGAAATGCTCAGACCGGACACATAGGGCAGGCCGGTGGCTTTTTCCAGGTTATGTTCAATAGCCTGCTGCAGGTCCGCGCCGCGTATCTTAACTATCATTACTGTGTCGTTCTGGGGATAAACCTCGTATAACTGGCGTTCGGTCACAACGCCGCGCCCTATGGAGGAACGGACAGACGCGCGGTTAAGCAGGGCCGCGTGCCCCTTGCCCCATCGCAGCAGGCAATCGGCGGTAAGATTCCCCATCGGTTCCCCGACTTCAATATCGTCTTCGGCGGAAGTGACGCGCCGGCCCATCTGCCCGCCGGACTCGCCCCTTAGCTCGGCTGCAGCGGCCGCTATTGCAGGGGCCTGCCCAAGCACGGCCGCATCCAGCAGGATTTGGCCCGCCTTGACGTCCATCACGGCATTTGTGGCCGGAGCCAGCGCGAGTTCAAGCCGCAGAGCGTTCTCCTGCGAGGGCGGGCATACAGCAACCCACGACTGAGCCGCCCTGAACACATCCAGTTCCGTCTGGGTCCGGCTGAAAGCGACTATAAGTGAAAGTTCGGGCACGGCCGCGGCAAGCTCGGACGCGCGCTGCCGAATTCTTTGCGGCTGCTCCTGCCAGCCGCAGGAAAGCACCGCCACCACTATGCCGGCCCCGGCGCGCCTGAGCTTCAGCGCATATTCGCGGGCAAGCTCCAGCTCGCTGGATTGCGACGCGCCCTTGGCGACGCCGGAAAGCCCCACCACCCCGGCCTTGAAACCGCCGTAATCCCGCACGACGCC
>JAAYTX010000086.1 GCA_012523635.1 Elusimicrobiota bacterium | reverse complement strand
GCAGGAGGAAATCTTAAGGCGAAGGGCGGAACTTAAGCGATTGACGCTGGAGAAACGCAAGCAGTACAATCTGGCAGGGAGGGGCGAACCGTAAGCTTCACGCTAGGCAAAAGTGTCCAATAAGGTCTGAACCGCAACAGGCTATGAAGCAGAGTCTCATGCTTTTTTCCTCAGTGAATGGCACAGGGCGATATAGGTGTCCCAGTCGCCCCGCTGGGGGATGAAAGTCGAGGTTGCCGGCTGGCCAGTTTCGCGGGCGTAGTACCAGGCGGTGAGCAGGTAGCGGAAGAAATAAGACAGGCTGACCGCCACCGCCGCGCCGGTCACGCCCCAGAACGGTATCAGCACGATGTTAAGCGTGATGTTCATCAGTATTGAAATGCCGGTCACGCGGGTGTAAATCATGGGTTTGCCGCGGGCCGAAAGGTCGTTTGCCAGTATGCGCCAGCCGCCTATGGCCACCGCGCCGGCGAGCAGCACGGCCAGCGCCGCCGCGCCGGGGGCGAAGCTTTCGGAATAAAGCAGCGTCATTACGGGGCGGCAGAACAGCAGAAGCGGCAGCACAATCGCCGTGGTGGACAATAGAACGGTGCGGCACACCAGCGCAGTGAAGCGGGCTGAGGAAGCCGGGTCCGGGTCCGACGCCACGCGCGGGAACAGCACCGTCGAGGCCGACGACGACACCAGCCACACGCCTTCTGCAAGCCGCAGGGCCGCGTAGTAGATGCCGGTGGCCGCCGGGTTCAGGAAAAGGTTCAGCAGAAGCATGTTCACGCGGTAGTCCACGAAGGAGAACACGCTTCCCAGGTACACTTTCAGGCCGTAAGCGAAGGCGTCGCGGAAATAATCGGGGCGGAAGCCGGGGGTTATCCCCCCAGCCTGCTTTGCGGCGCGGGTGTAGATGAAAATCACGGCCGGGACGAAGGACACCGCGTAGGCCAGCAGCGTCGTTTTGGGCGACAGGCGCGAACCCGGCAGCAGCGCCAGCGCGAACAGCAGGAACAGGCCGGACTGCAGCAGGGACAGTATGTTGTAGGAAATCAGCTTCTGCAACGCTATGAGTATGTGGGAAAACAGGTCTGTGGCCAGCAGGAGCGGCACCAGTGCCAGCGCCAGGTAGAGCAGGGCCGGGTCCACGCCGGGAAACAGCGCCCCGCCCCAGAACTTCACCAGCGCCCACCCCAGCGGCAGGGTGACGGCCGAGGCCAGCGCCGTGAAGTACAGCATCTGCGCCAGCGCCGTGCCCGGAGTGTATCTGCGCGTGGCTATCAGGTACACGGCGGCCGAATTGAAGGCCATGTTGTTGAACACCACCAGCAGGGCCGGGAACAGCGCGGCAAGAGAATACACGCCCTGCCCTTCCGGGCCCAGGGCACGCGCCACAACCGCGGCGGCGGCAAGGTTCAGCAAAGCCGACGCCACCCGCGCCGCCGTTGTTACCGCAGTGTCTCTAGCGAAAATGCCTGCCATTCAAATCCGGTGTTTTTTACTGAATTCATTAATGTAACCATTTAAGCGGCTGTTGCTTCAATCGGGGCGGCGGTCAATCCGGTCACAGACGATTGGAAACGCCATAAAACTGCTACACTCTTCAGATGAAAATTTTCACGATGCTCCACAGGCTCCGCCTGCGCACCGCGACCCCCGCCATCTACGCGGGCTTTTTCGCCTCCGGCTTCGCCGCGCTGATTTATGAAAATCTCTGGGCCAGACACCTGGCCCTGCTGCTGGGCGGCACCGCCGCCGCGCACACCGCCGTGCTTTGCGCTTTCATGGGCGGGCTTGCGCTGGGCGGCATGGTGCTTGGCCGCCTGGCCGACGCCAGCGCCTCGAAACTGCGCTTTTATGCCTTGCTTAACGCGGCAATAGCCCTTTACGCCGCGCTTACGCCGCTTCTGTTTTATTCGGCGCAGACGCTTCTGCGCTATTCGCCGGACGGCTCCGCCGGGGCGCAGGTGTGGGCGGCCTGCCTGCTGATAGTGGCGCTTCCCTGTTTCCTTATGGGCGGCACGCTTCCGGCGCTGGCAAGCCTTATGGCGCCGCTTGGCGGGCGCGGCGCGGTGGCGGCGAAACTTTACTACGTAAACAGCGCGGGCGCTGTGCTTGGCAGCATCGCGGCAGGCTTCGTGCTGATTTACCGTCTGGGCATAGATTTTCCGTTAAGCATCGGCGCCATGCTTAACATAGCGGCGGGCCTTTTGCCGTTCTGGGCCGCCCCGGTTCTTCAGGAGCGCTCGGGCCGCGCCTTCGCTTCCGACGAACAGGACAGGCAGTCCCCTCCGTTTACGGCGCTGTATCTTGGCGCGGTCTTCTTCTCGGGCTTCACGGCGCTGGTTTACGAGCTGGGCTGGATACGGTTCTTTACCCTTATACTGGGCTCCTCCACCTATTCCTTCGCGCTAATGCTGGCGGCCTTTATAGCGGGCCTGGCGCTGGGCTCGCGTTTCATCGCCGCCATGGACGCCAGGATAAAACGTCCGCATCTCTGGCTTGCCGCCACGCAGGCGGGGCTGGGGCTGTGCTTTGCCGCCTCTCTGCCGTTTTACGACAGCATCCCGTCCTGGATGCTGGGTCTTTCGGAGATTGTGCAGCGCACCCCGGAGGCTTTCCCCTGGTATCAGGCGCTGGGCTTCTCGCTTTGTTTTGCGGTGATGCTGGCCCCAACTTTCATATTCGGCATGGTGTTTCCGCTTGCGGTGCGCTGCATGGGCGCCGGAGGCGCGGGCGAACAGGCTGGCAAAGTCTGTTTCTGGAATTCTCTGGGCAACCTGCTGGGCGCGGCGCTGGCGGGGCTGTGGATTCTACCGCTGCTGGGGCTGCAGCGCCTTTTCGAGGCCGGAGCCCTGCTTAACGCCGCCGCCGGGGCGTGGCTGCTTTGGAAACTTCTGCCTTCCCGCAGGGCGGCCAACGCCGCGCTGGGCGGGCTGCTTGCCGTGTGCGCGCTTTATGCCGCGGCGGTCCCGCGCTGGGACGAACGCGCTTTCACCGGGCAGATTTTCAGGCGCGGCATGGGCGGCGGCATAACAGCCGACCGCCGGATACTTTTCCGCAGCGACGACGCCGACGCCTCCGTCGCGCTGGTGGCGCAGGGCGGCATACTGGCCATGTTCATAAACGGCAAGGTGGACGCCACCAACGGCCCCGACATGCCGACCCAGATTATGCTGGCCCATGTGCCGCTGCTGCTTGCGCCCAACGCCAGGACAGTGCTCAACATAGGGCACGGAAGCGGCGTTACCTGCGGCTCCGTCCTCAAGCACCTGATAAAGAAGCTGGACACCGTGGAGATTTCCCCCGCAGTTGTGGCGGCCAGCCGTTTCTATGATGAAATAAGCGGCGCCCCGCTTCAGGACTCCAGGACGCGGCTCTTCGTTTCGGACGCCGGGCTTTTCGTCAAGCGCGGCAAGCAGCCTTACGACATCATCATAAACGAGCCCTCGAAACCGTGGGCGGCCGGAATAGGGAACCTGTTCTCGCTGGAGTTCTACCGCGCCTGCCGCGAGCGCCTTGCGCCGGACGGCATCATGGCCCAGTGGCTGCACACCAGCGAGATGGACAGCGACACCTTCAGGCTCATACTCCGCACGTTTTCGGCCATATTCCCCGACAGCAAGATATGGACAACCGGCGCCAACGACATCCTTCTGGTCGGCGCCATGCCGGACTACAGGCGCGACCTGGAAGCCTCCAGGAAACGTTTCGCGCTCGAGCCGGTGAGCCGCGACCTGGCCCGCGCCGGGGTGGAATCTTTCGAGGGGTTTGCCGCGCTTGAACTGGCCGGGGAACAGGCCATACGCGCTTATTCAGGGACAGGCCTGATAAACAGCGAACGCTTCCCTCTTCTTGAGCACATGGCCCCACTGGCCCTGTTCATGAAAAGCAATGTCGACGAGGATTTGCGCGACCTGGACCGCAGGCGGCAGGCGCTCTGCGGCGAGCCGATAGCCATCTGCGAAATTCTGCGCGCCAGGCCGCTGGGAGCCGAGCAGGCGCACGCGCTTTACCGCCAGTTTGTAGCTTCAAAATCCGTCAACTTCACCATGACGGACACTATGGCCTATGCCTGGCATGCCCGCGCGCCGCGCGACCAGCGGGCCTTGGCGGCGGCCGCGCACTCCGAACTGCTGCCCCCGCTGCGCAGACTGGCTTACTCCGACCCGGCGCAGTACGCCAGAAAATACGCTCAGGCGCTCATCAACAATTATTCCCGCTACGCCAGCTTCGCCTCGCCGGAGATTTTCACGGAAACCGAGTCTGAACTGCTGAAAGTGCTGGCGCTGGCCAAGAAGCAGGGCCCGCAGGAAGCAGCCGCAATACAGTATCTGCTTGGCGGGCTTTACTTCCACGAAGGGGACCGCAGGAAGGCCCTTGAATATTTCGACGAGGCCGCGCCGGCCATAGGGGCGGACCTGGGCCCCGGCCTTGAAGAGCGCCGCGCCCTGTGCGGAAAACGCCTGCGCCACGCCCTTGGCATAAATAAAATCCGGCCATTCCATACGGATGACCGGATTGTGGTTGACTCCCCTGAAAAGTCCGTCTAGTCCAGCTTCAACGCCTTCAATAGCGGCTTTGCGTATTTGACCGGCAACCCCTCGGTGTACAGCCCCTTCACCGAGGTGACGCCCGGGCCGTGGAAATCCGAGCCCGCGCTGAAGAGAACGGTTTTCTTGCCCTTATACTCCGCCGCCACTTTTTCCAGCAGGCGGAAATCGTCCATCTCGTTTTCCCAGCCGGGACGGAAGGCTTCAAAGCCGTCCAGCCCCGCGTCCAGCAGGTCGTTGGCGATTTCCTGGAAGGACTGGTAGTCCTTGTCGGAATAGACCAGCGGCGGCTTCCTTCCCTTGTATATGGTGTAGGGATGCGCCAGTATGGCTATGGCGCCAGCCTCGTGTATGGCGTGTATGACGTCGCGGAAATGCGGGCCCTGGAACTCGGCGTAACCGGGGCAGTCGTCGCCGATATACTTGTCGAAGGCCTCGCGCTTGCTGGAAACATAGCCCCGCGCCAGCAGGGCCGCGGCTATGTCCGGCCTGGTGATGTGTCCGGCCAGCATGCTCTGCGCCTGGTCAAGCGTCAGGGCGGCGGCTTCGGAATCGGACAGCGGCGGCTTTCCGTCGGCCTTGCGCTGCGCGTTGATTTTGGGGATGACGACGTCATTTTTTGCGTCCAGCTTCACGCCGGCTTTTTCAAGCGCCGCAACTATGGCGGGCAGGCGTGCGCGCCGTGCCCTGTCGGCCCATTTCTCAAGGCGGGCTATCGCGGGCGACTCCAGATTCAGGTTCAGGCCCAGTATGTGCATCCTGTCGTCCTCGGCGCTGACTTCAATCGCGGGCACAAGGGTGATGCCGTCTTTTTTCGCCTGCGCCTGCGCGCGGGCAACGCAGGCCACGGTGTCGTGGTCCGAGAGGGCGTAGTAGCGCAGGGTGTCGGTTTTGGCCAGGTCCACGAGGTATTCCGGGGTGTAAATCCCGTCAGAACAGATGCTGTGGCTGTGCAGGTCCAGCGCCACCGCTTTTTCCCCGGCGAGCGCGGGCCCGCTCCAGAGCGCCAGCGCTGCGGCGATAATAAATAATTTTTTCATTTGATTCCTCCGTTGCGGCATGGGTACAGTGTAAATCATTCGGCCAGTCCCTGTCATCATCTCTTAATGCTAGAATTTCAGCGATGCAAAAACCCTTCCCGCGCCTGCTCCAGAGCCGCCCCGCGCTTGTCGCGGCCGGCCTGCTGCTGGGCCTGCTGTCCGTGGAAATGCTGCTGCGCCTTTCAGCGCTGGCCCTTTCCGCCCGCCAGGCGGCTGCAAACCTGTCGGCGGCGCGCCGCGAGGGCGTTTACAAGGTGCTGTGCATAGGCGAATCTACCACCTTCATGCAGTATCCCCGTTTTCTTGAGCAGGAACTGAACGCCAACGCGTCCGGCCTGCGCTTTGCCGTGATTGACGCCGGAGCGGTGGGCATCACCACCCCCGGCATAATAGATTCCCTGCCCGCGCTGCTTGATAAGTGCAAGCCGGACCTTGCCGTCAGCATGATGGGCGTTAACGACACCGGCACCGTAATGCCCAGGCCCGAGGACGGCGGCCCTGCGCACGCTTTTCTGCTCAGGCATCTGCGCGTCTATAAACTGCTGCGGCTGGCCCTTCTGCATCTGAGCGGGCCGCGCCCCGCCTCCTGCCCGCCGTGTTCCGCGAAAGCCGGGGCCCAATGCCTTTTGGGGCAGGGCCGCCTGCTGGAAGACGGCGAAAATTTTGCCGGGGCCCGGTCCTGCCTTGAACTTGCGGTCGGGCGCGAGCCGCGGAACCCCCGCGCGCGCCTGGCGCTGGGCCGTTTGCTGGCTTCGACTGAGCAGTATGAAGCTTCCGCGGCCGAGCTTCTTAAGGCCCAGGAGCTTGACCCCTCTTCCGGCGAGATAGCGCGCGAGCAGGCCCAGGTATACGCCTCCCTGGGCCGGTGGAATGACGCCTTCGCCGCCCTGGACAGGGCGGAAAAAACCGCGCCGAAAAACGAGCTGGCGCCGGACCGCGCATACCTTTACCTGCGCAAGGGCGACGCCGCCATGGCCCGCCGGCTTTTCCTGGCGATGCCGCGCAACAACCCCATGGCCCTGTCCGGGCTGGGGCAGGCCAGCCGGGCCTTGGGCGATTTCAAGGGCGCTGAAAAGTATTTCATGCAGGCGGCAAACAGCGGCGACGCAGAAAACTGGAACCAGCTCGGCCTTTATTATAAGGACAGGAACGAAAACGCGAAAGCCGAAGCCGCATTCAGGAAAGCCATAGCCCTTAACCCGCAGGACCACTGGGGCTGGCTGGATCTGGGCCTTTTCCTGAAAAAACTGGGCAGGCCCGACGAAGCCGCCCGCTGCTTCCTGCGCGCCATAGACGTGAAGCCGGATTCCGACATAGCCCTCGGAGCGCTTGCCACGCTTTATCTTGAGAGGGGCGATTCCTCCCGCGCGCGGGAATATTACGCCCGCGCCGAAGCCCTGCGCGGTTCGTCCTTCAACCCGGTCACCGTGGCAAGCTACCGCGCCCTGAAAGCCGAACTGGACAGGCGCGGCATACGCTACGCCTGCATGCAGTATCCCATGCGCTCCATACAGCCGCTAAAGCGTCTGTTCGCCGGGGAAAGCGGCGTGATTTTCATAGATAACGAGGCCCCGTTCAAAGAGGCCGTGGCGAGGGACGGCTATTACTCGCTGTTCCGGGACATCTTCGGCGGCGATTTCGGCCACTGCACCGAGCAGGGGAACCGCCTCATCGCCCGCAATGCGGCTCAGGCCGTACTGAAGGCCCTTGGAGAGCGCCCCGGCAAATAGCGCGACCCCGAGGAAACTTGCTATCTTGATGTGGGTTTGGGTATGGACATACGGGAAAACACCGCAGAAAAAAATCCGTGGCGCAGGCCCTTGCTTGTGCTTGGCTCCTCGATGGCGCTTACCGGCGCCATACTGCTGTATTCCCTTGGCGGGGAAGGCAGCTTTCTGCGCGCCAGGGCTCTGCTGAACAACACCTCCTATTACTTTATGGCGGCGCTGTGCGCCTGCTGGGTCTACGCGCTGCTTCGCGTGCTGGATAAGGCGGGCCGCCAGCCGATACGCGAGTGCCTCTCGGTCAATAAATGGGGAATTGCCGCGGCGCTGGCCCTTTCCGCGCTGATTTTCGTGTCGGTGAAGCCGCAGATAAGAGTCCTCAGCGACGAGGCCAATCTGGTCGGCGTCTCAAAATCCATGTTCATGGCGCACAAGTCCAATATCCTGACGCAGGCCAGGTGGGTGGACGGCGAGTTTGTCGTGGCGCGCACTGTGCCGGACAAGCGCCCTATGCTGTTCCCCTTCGCGATAAACATACTGCATGTGTTCACCGGCTACCGCATGGCCAACGCCTACGCGCTGAATTTCATCTGCACTTTCGTCTATCTGGCTCTGGTTTTCTGCGTGGCGCGCGCTTTCCTTGGCGGCATGGCCGGCATTGCGGCCATGCTGTTCACGGCTTCCTATCCGCTGTTCAACCTTTGCGCCACCTCGGCCGGGTTCGAGACCTTCTCGCTTCTCTTTCTGGGCCTCTCGCTGCTGGCCTTTTACCGCTACCTGAAGAATCCGGAGCAGGAGGAGTTCGCCTTTTTCTGGGGAACGCTGTGCATGTATTCCTACACCCGATACGAGTGCGGCGCTGTGTTCGCTGTGCTGTTTCTGCTGGTTTTGCAGTGGCGGGTGCTCAGGCCGGATCATTTCCGCCCTGCCTGGTTTTACTTCCTTGCCCCCCTGCTGTTCCTGCCCATGCTGTGGCAGCGCCTTGCGCTGAAGCTGGTCGAGAACCCGGAATACTCGTCGGCCTTTTCCCTTTCCGTCGTGCCGCTGCATCTGACCGAACTGTTTTATTACTTCCTCAGCTTCTCTTACCGGCTTCCCTACGCGGCGGTGCTCAACCTCGCGTTCCTTATCGCGCTTGCGCTCATGGCCCTGCGCGCAGCCGGGCTGAAACCCTCGCTTCTGCCGCAGTTCCAGCGCCGTTTCCTGTGGGGGCTGGGGCTGTCGTTTGCGGCGCTTCTGTCCATCTGGATGCTGTACCACTTCAAGCTGGTCTATTCCGGCCCGACTTCGGCCCGCATCTTCCTGCCGCTGTGCGCTCTGGCGGCGCTGTCGCCGCTGGCCATCGCGCTGTACATACGCTCAGTCAGGCCCGTTATGCTGCTGGCTTTTTCCATGCTCACTTTCGTCATCTACCTGCCGCTTTCGCTTTATAATGTGCATCAGGAGCGGCTGGGCCTGCCGCGCCAGATGCGCTACGTGCAGGAGCTGATGCGCGATTACGACGGGCACAACTTTCTGCTGATAACCACCAGGCCGGGGCATTTCGTGATACACGATTACGGGGCTGTTGATTATATCTACGCCCGCGCGCGCGCCAAACAGCTTATGGAGGACCTGCTCAAGCGCCGCTACTCGGATATTTTCGTTTTGCAGGAGATTTCGCTCAATACAGGCCGCCCGACAAAGGAGTCCGTCCCGCCGGACGGATTCAGCCTGGAACCCTTCTTCGAGCGCGAGTTCAAGGAGGGTCTGCTCATGCGCCTTTCCCGCGTGGTCCCGGACCCGGAATTCAACAACGACGCGCAAAATTAGTACAATTTATTCAAATATAAACCTGGAGGTTTTATGGCCCATAAAATAGATTCCGGAACCTGCATCAACTGCGGAGCCTGCGAGCCGGTCTGCCCGGTTACCGCCATCTCCGAGAAAGACGGCAAGCGCGTCATCGACGCCGGCACCTGCGTGGACTGCGGCGCCTGCGCCGGCACCTGCCCCGTCAGCGCCATCTCCAAGGCCTGAGCCGCGCAAGCTGCATTTCAAGCCCCGCGCAGGAATGGCGGGGCTTTTTTTACTATGAGACCTGCTTGTTTCCTGCGTTTATTGCTTTGCTCGGCCGCACTGCTGCTGGCGGTAGGCGCGTTTACCCCCGCCCTGGCGAAAAAAGACTGCCTTGCCCCGGAGAAGCTTGACCCCGAGATAGAACGGCTGTTCGCCCAGGGCATAGACAACATACAGAACCTGGAAGTGGACAAGGCCGACACCGCTTTCGATACCATACTGAAAAATTTCCCCGGCCAGCCCTACGGTTATCTGGGCCGCGCGCTGACCGCCTATTCCCGCCTGATTTATCAGGAAGAGCAGAGCGACCCCGGCCTTGAGCGCCTCTTCCATGAACGCATGCAGGAGGCCATAGACAAGGGCGAGGAATGGATACTCCAGCACCCCTGCGACCCGAACGCCCACCTGTGCGTGGGTTCGATGTACGGCGTGCGCGCGGTGCTTTACATACACGGCCATCACTGGATAAAAGCCTATTTCAGCGGCAAGAAAGCCCTTAAAATCATCAACCGGGCAATCGAGATAGACCCCGAATTCTACGACGCTTATATAGGCCCCGGCCTTTACGAGTACGAGGCGGGCAGCCTGACCGGCGTCGTGAAGCTGCTGTCCAAGCTTATCGGCAAGGCAGACGTGCAGAGCGGGCTCGACAAGCTCCGGCTGGTGGTGGAGAAAGGCCGCTACCTCAACACCATGGCCAAGCTGCTGCTGATAGACGCCTACACCCAGCACGACAGGCCCTTCACCAACGGCCCGCAGGCGCTGGTATATGCCAGGCAGTTGCGCGAGAAATACCCGGCCCAGCCCCTGATACATTTTGTGGAAGCGACCGCCCTGTACGTGAGCGGGGATTACGAGAACACCAAAAAATCCGGCGAGGAGTTCATGCGGAAAGTGGAGGAAGGCGCGCCCTATTACCGCAAAAGCTACTATGGACGCGGCTGCATAACCGCCGGAACGGCGGCCTTCGTGCTGCACCAGTACGCGCTTGCCGAGGAATGGTTCAGGAAAGGCGCCGCCAACGTGGACCCCGCGCATCCGGACCGCTGGGGCGTGTGGTGCTACGTTCGCCTTGGCAACCTTTACGACCTGCTGGGCCAGCGCAAGGAAGCGCTTGAGGCCTACAACAAGGCGCTTTCCATGAAGGATCTCTGGGGCTTTGCCGACTTCGTGCGCGAATACACCAAAAAGCCCTTCACCGAAAAGGACTTTCCGGGCCAGCTGGCCCCGTATTGAAGCGTTGTTTTGAGGATTTAACCGGCGTCAGGAAACTGGCGCCGGTTTTTTTCTGCCCAGCCAGCCCAGGATTCCAAGGCAGAGCAACGCCGGGTAGACGGGCACGGCAAAGCGGGGTTCGCCCCAGTAGAGTGCGTATTGCAGCCAGTAAAGCAGATAAAAGGCGTTAAGGAACAATAGATGCGGGGCCACACCGCGCAGCCCCATGAAAAGACCGGCGTAAAGCGGCAGCTGAAGCAACAGGAAAGGGAGAAGCCAGTATTGCCAGCGCATCGACAGGCCCGCCGCCTTGCCGTACCACTCCCTGTCCAGTTCCATAAAGCGAAGCGCATTGAGAAGCGTCTGCTTCAGCACCAGTCTCGGGCGGCTCAGGATGAAGGCTACCAGGTCCTTGCGATATTGTTCTTCGGAATCTGCGGACTGGCGCAGCGTCAGCGCCATTTCCCCCCCGCCGGCGGCAGCATGCGCGCCTTTGCTCACATACCACTCAAGCGCTCCGGCCCCCTGGTCGTTCACCGGGATGAAGCGCCCGGAAACGTAATAATTCCGCGCCGTCCACGGCAGTACTGCGAGCATGGCCAGGCCCAGCGCCAGAGCCCCCCGCTTAAGGCCCGCGTTTTTCATCGCCGGGGCGAAAACAAACAACAGCCCCGGCGCGAACCACGCCACGGCCTTGCCAAGCACGCAAAGGCCCCAAAACAGCCCCGCCAGAACCGCATCGGTTGTGCGGCCCTGTTTCAGCAGGCGCACCGAAAATACCAGCGCCCACGCTGTAAGGCACAGCAACAGCGGCTCCTGAAGCACATATGAATTAAACGGAAGCAGGAAGGGGTTAAGCGCGACGGCGGCTGCGGCCCAGACCGAGTATTTGCGCGACGGCAACAGTTCCAGCGCCAGCAGATAGGCTGCGGCTGCCCCCAGGCCGAAAACAAAGCTTTGAAACAACGCGGCCGAGAGCAGGCCCGGGCCTGCGAAAACGCGGAACCACAGGCCCAGCGCAGCGCTGAAAAGAGGCGGCCTGTACAGGTACGGTGCGGAGCCGTCCAGCGTGAATCCCAGTCCGGCTGAAATGTTAGAGGCCAGCGTGAAATATTCAGGGCTGTCGCCGTAAAGGCCGGGATGCGGCAGGAACGCCGTAAAGAGGGCCGCCGCGCAGAAGCCGAGCAGCCCCATTGCTCCGGCAATCCTGTTGTCCCGTGAAATAATCATCGCCCGTTATTCTACTAATTTGCCGCGTCAGGGGTGGGACTTTGGTCCCACCCGGTGCTAGGCCCTAAAACGCCGCGCGGGTGGGCCCTTGGCCTCTATGCCACGTGCCTGCCGCGGAGCTAAGATATAAGGAAGATGAACAGGGCGAACTCCTTTAAATTGACGCTTTCCTGCATGTTGACGGCCTGCGCGCTCGGCCTGCCCGCGTCCGCCATGGCCGACGAGAATTTTGAGCTGGGCAACGCCATGGAAGACGTTACGCTGGCCGTGCCCCTGCCGCAGATGGTCACCGAAAGTTTTGAGGCGCAGTGGGACGCCGCCGACAAGATAATACACGAAATACCCGAAGCTGGCGGAGATATAGCGCACATGACCGCCAAGCAGGCCCGCGCCTCCGTAGGCGAAACACAACAGGCCATAAACGCCCTTACCGGAATAATACGCGACAATGCCGAAGACGCCAAACTGCACCTTTACATAATCGACGGAGTGAACCGCAAATTCAAGCGCACCACCCCTTCCGCATACGCCAACAGCGTTAAAAAAGCCGCTTCAAGGCTTGTTGCGGCCGCAAGCAGCGCGGAACAACGCCGCGAAGCCGCCCGCAGCGCGCAGCGCGCCACCATGGCCACCTTCAGCAAGGCAAGCGCGTCCGCCCAGTCTTTCGCCCATAGGGCTTCGGCCACCGCCCACTCGGCCGGAGAGGCGGCCCGCGCTGTAAGCGAAAGGACGGCCTCCCGCTTCTCCGACGCCCTGAAGAAACAGCTTGAGGAGCTCAAGAAAAAGCTGGAAGAGGACGCGAAGAAGAAATAAACAACGCTTTACGCGGCACAAAACCCGCCTTCCGGCGGGTTTTTTGTTTGCCTGCCGCCAGTCTCTTGCGCGCGGCGCGGTGCCTGAAATGACACTTTCCCCTGCTGAAGAAGAGCCTATTTTATATATAATTTTCGTTAGCATCTGGGGATTACAGCATCTAAGGAGACTTTGCACATGAAAAAGTTATGTTTGGCGTTGCTGTTGTGCGCCTGCTGTTCGGCGTCCGCCAAGGCCGGCGAGGACCTCGGCACAGACGTAGGCATAGCGTTCGTTCCTTCCACCAACTGGGCTTCGGGCCAGTTTCTCAGCTACCACGAATATCTGGACCTGGATTTCGACACCACCAAGTTCACCACCTACGAGGGCAGCATCTGGCATAAAAGCGGCCTCTCGCTGGGCGTGAAGGCCGATCTGGACGACAATTTCGTCGGACGCGCGCAGAAAATCATGGGCTACCTGGGCTACAAGCGCTTCATGCTCCGGATGCAGGACGGCGACCTGCGCGGAACCGCCCGCTGGAACGGCCCCGCCGCAGGCGGCCCGGCTTCCACCTCGTTCAACAGCAAGTTCTCCTCAGTGGACCTGCTGATGTGGGGCAAGAGCGACTTTTTCTACGGCGTGGGCTACGCCTCGTATGAAGTGCCCATGCAGGTGAACACCGAAGTGCTGAACGGTGCGGGCAACATCGTTTACGGCAACGCCGTGTACGCCACCAACGCGAAGGTGAAAAGCTACGCCTTCCTGTTCGGCTTCGACACCATGCAGAAAGCCCTGCGCGACGAGGCCAGCAACGGCTTCGGCTTCTGGGCCTATACGCAGGACCGCTTCGGCGTGGGCACACTGGAGCTTAGCGACGACGCGGTTGACCGCGCCGAAACCAGCAACCCCGGGCGCAAGGCCATGTCGCACAACCTCTTCTCCGGCATGGTGGACTACGACCTGACCCTTGGCATGTACTGGACCGCAAACCCCAAGAAAAAAGCCCGCGTGGCGCTGGGCCTTGGCTACATGTTCTCCGGCGAGATGGTCGTACCCTGGGGCGGAGGGCAGCTCACGGACTCCTCGCAGCTGCGCCTTGCGCCGATGCCTTACATCTACAGGCACGGCGTGGTGATGAAAGCTTCCGTTAAATGGTAAAAGTCCTTTCAGCAGTCCTGTTTTCAATACTCTGGGCCGCCAGTTGCGCGGCCCAGAGTTCTGTTGCGCCCCTTTCGCTTACCGCGCAGGAAACGGAACTGCTGAGGCTTGCGGCGCGCGCGCCAAGCCCCTATAATTCCCAGCCGTGGCAGATTCGCGCCGAAAACGGGCGCTGGCAGCTTTCGCTGCGCCCGGAAGCCCTTTCCCCGCAGACCGACCAGGATTCCTCCCAGTACGTGCTTGCCGCGGGCGCTTTCCTTGAAAACCTGCGCCTTGCCGCCGGGGCCGCAGGGCTTGGGCTTTATTACCGCGTGCCCGCGCAGTCCGCCTCCGACAAAACGCTGGTGGAGCTTTATTTCGACACCGCCGCGCCCACCGGCTTTGACGTTTCCGTTTTAGAAGACCGGCGCACCCTGCGCGAGAATTTTTCCGGCAAGCCGCTTTCAGAAGACGACGTGCGCTACCTCACCGCGCACCGCCCCGCCGCTTTCGCGTATTTCACGGCTTCCAGCCCGCAGGGCCTGTGCCTGAGCTCTGCGGCCTATTCGGCCTACGCGGCGCAGCTGGCGCGCGGGGCCGCGCAGGACGAGCTTTCCCGCTGGATACGCTGGTCCGACAAGGCGGCATGGCTCAACCGCGACGGGCTGACCCCCGATGCGCTGGAAATTTCAGGCTTCGGCGGCTGGATGGCGCGCAGCTTCTTCAACCAGAAAACCGTGCTGAAGAAAAGCTTCGGCGAAGACATGCTCAACACCGCCAAGGAGCAGACGCAGCAGGGCGCGGGCTGGTTCGCGCTGGTTTCGGCCGATTCCTCGCCCGCCGCGCTGATAGAGGCCGGACGCTGGCTGGAACTCCTGCTGCTTAAGGCCCGTTCCAGGAACGTGGCCCTGCACCCGATGTCGCAGGCGGTGGAAGAGGCGGGCTTCGCGCAAAGGCTGGAGGAATGCGGGGTGCCGGGAGCGCAGCTGCTTCTGCGGGCCGGTTATGTCTCCGCTTATCCCGAGCCGGTGACACTGCGCCGCGAGCCTTCCCAGTTCGCAGTTCAGCCGCAAACGGAAAAGCACTGAACGTTTCAGTAATTCCATGTTAGAATGAGGGTATGAGCACCGTCCGCCCCGATCTTGAGGCACAGCGCATGCTTCGCGTCAGAAGCTGGCGGGAAGGGAAACCGCAGGGCCCCGTGTTCATGGAGATTTTCCCCACGGCCGCCTGCAACCTGGACTGCCTGTTCTGCTGGAGGCAGCTGTTCAGGGATGCCTCCCCCCGCCAGGAACTTTCAGACCTGCGCCTGCGCGCCGTCGCGGAAGAGGCGGTGGCTCTGGGCGTGCAGGCAGTCTGCCTCAAGGGCGGCGGAGAACCGCTGCTCCGCCGGGATTTCGTTGAATACGCGGCAAAACATTTTTTCAGGGCGGGCGTCTTCACCCAGCTTATAACCAACGGCACGTTGTTTGACGCGAAGCTGTGCGGCCTGCTGGTGGGCTGCCGCTGGGGAGACATCTCTTTCAGCGTGGACGGCCCTGACGCCGCCACGCACGACAGGCTGCGGGGGCGCTCCGGCGCCTTCGACAAGATAATAGAGGCGGTCTGGGTCTTCAACAAGCTGAAAAAGGCGTTCGCGGCTGAAAATCCCGTGCTTACGCTTCACTGCGTTGTGACCAACGCCGTCAGCGAACGGATAGGGGCCATGCTGGAACTGGCGGCCTCGCTTGAAATACCCGAAATAACCTTCGATTCCATGGCCATGGGCGCCCCTGCCTGCCCTTCGCTGGCCCTTTCGCCGGAACAGCAGACTCTGTTCCTGAACTCGATAGACGGCTGGCTGGAACGCGCCAAGGCCCTTGGCGTGCGGTGCAACCTTGAACGCTTCAGGGCGCAGGGCGGCGCGTCGCGGGCGACGGCCCCCCGGCCAAAAACTGGCCACCCGCTTTGCTACCATCCGTGGCACCAGCTTTCATTGCGCGAGGACGGCTCCCTTCTTCCCTGCTGTGTGGCGGAATGCAGGGAAGGCGCTTCCCGCCTTGGCGACATGACGCTTGCCGAAGCGTGGTTCCTCGGCCCGATGGAAGCCGCAAGATGCGCGATGTCGGCCGGGAAAGCCCCGTCTTACTGCCGCAGCTGCCACGGCCTGTTCGGGCATGAAAACGCGCATCTGCGCGCCGCGCTGGAGGCCCAGTCATGAATCCCGCAGAACGGCGAGAGCAGCGGCTTAAAAACCCGCCGCACAAAGTGTTTTTCGACTGGGAGATAATACACTCCTGTTCCTATAAATGCGATTACTGCTGGTTCACGCAGGCGGGCTGGGACAAGTTCACGCCGGCCTCGTCCCTGCCTTCTTTAGAAGGCGCTTTGCGGGCTTGGGAGCGCATGCACGAACTCTACGGCAGTTGCCACATAAACATAACCGGCGGCGAGCCGTCAGAATTTCCGCGCTTTTTCGAACTGCTTGAACGGCTGGCCCGCCTGCATACGCTTGAGGTGCAGACGAACCTCAATTTCCCGCCGGAACAGCTTATCGGGCGCGTGCCGCCTGAACGCCTGCGCCTTGCGGCCACTTTCCATCCGGCTCAATCAAGCGCCGAGCTGTTCATTTACCGCGCCCGCCACTTGCGCAAGGCCGGGTTCGACGTTTACTGCAATTTCCTGGCGCACCCGGAACAGTTGGACCTTTTGCCCGGTTTGCGCCGCCAGTTCGCCGAGGCGGAACTGCCCTTCTACGTTCAGCGTTACGACGGACAGCACGAGGGCCGCGCCTATCCAGCCGCCTACGCCGAGGAACAGCTTGCAGTGATAGAAGACCGGGAACCCGATTTCGCCGCAAAGCCCGTTGCCTCCGCAGCCCCGCGCACGCCAGCGCCCGGGAAAAAAGAAACCCTGTGCCGCATGGGCCAGATGTACGCCAAAATCCTGCCGGACGGGAAAGCCTTCCGCTGCCGCACCGTGGCCTATGAAAAGGACGTGAAGCCGCCGTTCTATCTTGGCAACATTTTTGCGGACGAAGCCTTTGCATTGCATGAAACGCCGCTTCCCTGCGCTTTGGAGTGCCGCTGCGACCCCATGCCCGTAGGTGGAGAGGACGCGTGGCTGGCCCGCGCGCGCGAAAACAGCCGCACGGCGGTAACCTTGGCGTGGGACCTGTGCTACGACTGCAATTACCGCTGTCCATACTGCAAGGGCTGGGACAGGCAGAAGAACGCAGTCGCCCGCACCCCGGCCCAGTGGCGGGCGGTGTGGGAGCGCCTGCACGAACTTTACGGCACCTGCCACGTCTACGTAAGCGGCGGCGAGCCTTCCATACACCCGGATTTCGCGGCCCTTATGCTTGAAACCGCGAACCTGCACCAGATAGACATCTGCACCAATTTTTCGTGGGAGCCTGAAATACTGACGGCAAAGCTCTCCCCCTCCCGCCTTACCATTTCGGCCACCTTCCACCCCGATTTCGCCGACTTCGGCCAGTTCCTCGCCAAGGCAGTCCGCGCAAAAGCCTATCTGGCGAATGGCAAGATTTACACCGTGGCCTCGCCAAAGCATATGGACAAGCTGGAAGAACGCGCCAAAGCCTGCGCGGCGCACGGCATAAAGCTTCAGGTGATGCCCCTGCGCGGCACCGGGGCTTTGCCCTACGCCCCGTCGGGCGAAGACGTGCGCCCGCCGGAACCCGCCAAAGACGCAAATCAGGGCCTGCGCGTGCTTAACACGCCCGAACAGAAGCGGGCCATAGCCAAACTGGCCCCGGCCCCAGCGTCCGAACTGCGCCACCGCATGGGCGAGGAAAGCCCAAAGGGAAAGCCCTGCCGCGCGGGTTTCCGCTACGCCATAATAAGGGCCAGCGGGAAAGTGGACAGGTGCAGCCAGTGCGAGACCGGCGAACTGGGCGATATTTTCGACCCCGGTTTCCGCCTGCTTGACGGCCCGAAACCCTGCCCGCGCGAATTCTGCCCCATAGAATCCTCATGGCTGGCCTAGAAACCGCCCCCGAGCGCATAACACAGCTTAACGCCGCGCCTCCGGCCTCCGGCCCAGTGCTTTACTGGATGAGCCGCGACCAGCGCGTGCAGGGCAACTGGGCGCTTGCGCTGGCGCAGGAAAGGGCGGCGCAGGCAAAAGCGCCACTGGCCGTGCTGTTCTGCCTTGCCGACGGCTTTCTTGACGCCCAGCCCTGGCATTTCGCCTTCATGCTGGACGGCCTGCGCGAAACTTCGCGCGAACTGGAAAAGCTTAACATCCCCTTTTTCGTAATGCGCGGTTCGCCCGAAAGCGAAATCCCGCGTTTCGCGCAAAAATGCCGCGCCGGACTGGCGGTATGCGATTTTGACCCCCTTTCAATCAAGCAACGCTGGGCTGAACGCACTGCAAAGGCCCTTAAAATGCCCCTGCTTGAGGTTGACGCACATAATATAGTGCCTTGCCGCCATGTGTCGCAAAAACGCGAAGCCGGGGCCTATACGCTTCGCCCGAAGCTGAACAGGCTGTTGCCGGGCTTCCTTACGGCTTTCCCCGAGATTAAACGGCAGAAGACGGCATGGAGCGGGCCAGCGCCGGAGAAACTTCCCCCCTCGCCGGAACAGAAGGGGACGGCGGGTTCACGCTGTATTTTCAGGCCCGGTCGCGCCGCCGCGCTTGCCCGCCTTGGCACTTTTGTAAAAAACGGCCTTGCCGCCTATGAAAACGGCCGCAACGACCCTTCGCTGGACGCGCTTTCCGGCCTTT
>JAAYTX010000085.1 GCA_012523635.1 Elusimicrobiota bacterium | reverse complement strand
CGGCTTTTGTAGCAGTCCTCCAGATACTCGTCCATGAACTCCTTGGGCGTGACGACGGCAAGGCTGTCGCCGCTGTCGCGCTGTTCCACAAGCCCCATAATCCGTTCCACCGCCTCCGGCCCGACCGAGGGGTTAAGCTGTACAATCTCGCGTTTTATCTTGCGCATGACGGCGTTGCGCTTAACCTCACGCGCATAGTGCCGGATATGGCTGGTAGTAGAGACCGATTCCATAAGCTCGCACACAAACACCTCGCCGCCTATATCATCCAGTTCCCCCTTAGCTTTTAGCCTCGCGCAGACGGTTACAAGGTCGATAGCCTCGCCGTTTTCGTGCATTTCTTTAAACAGGCTGAAGATTTTGCGGCTGGCGATGCGGCTGAAATCATCTTCCGCCAGCTCCTCCAAAACAAAGTCCGCCGCCGAGGAGATACTGCTCTCGATTAAGAAACTGCCCAGCACGGCGTGTTCCATCATGGTTTCATGGTCAGGCATCATGCGGTGTCCTCCCGCGCTTGGAGAGCGCTTCTGCCTCTTCATAGGCGTAGTTATCAGTTGCGGCCTTGGCCTTGGCGGGCGAATAGGCGGCGGGGTCGTCCTCCCACCTGCGCTGGTTAAGCCAGGTTTCCGGGTGCGGGATAAGCGTGATGTCCTGCCACTGCTCGCACCGCTTCTGCACTTTAAGCGCGGCAAGCACGGCATCCAGCGGCGGGCCTTTTGACCGCCAGCGGGCATACGCCGCGCCTTTGCCAACCTTCCGGGGATAGTCTTTCCAAAACAACTCAAACTCCGGCGAATAGGGGCTGGTTTGTGGTTTTGCAGCAATATCTGGCGGCACATCAGCGTTCGCTGATGATGATGTTGTTGTTGGTAGGTTAGGTTGGTTAGGTAGGGTTACTTTTTGCTTCCTAAACGCTTCCTGAATGTTTCCTGTACCGTAGTTCCGGCCATGTTTTGACCATATTTCGGCCAGTCTGGCGCGATTGGAGCTATGGTATTTCTTCGTCAGGTATTTTCCGGCATAGTCAAGCCAGTCATGCAATACTTTGCCGTTTAGCCATCCATGCGTTTGAAGCAGAAGGACGAACTGAGGTGCGTCGCCGGTGTAACAGGCAGAAGCGGCTATAAATCCGTCGGTCCAGCCGGATAGGTCACCGTCCTCCTGTTGTTCCAGCGCTGCGTACCAGAGCGCGTGCAAGTGCCCCATTACATAGACATCTTTCAGGCGAAGAGCATGAGCAAGCTCTTTCAGCTTACGGTGCCGGATAAGCACTGTATGCGATTCTATCCATGCCATAATCAGCCTTCCTGTCCGTTCGGCTCTTTGCGTTCAACTTCAAACGACTGCTCGCCGAAAACTTTTATCGCATAGCTAGTGAAAATCCGGACGACCGCCTCGGCCGCTTCGTTCACGCTTTTTATCACCATCGCGTTTTTCTGGCGGCACAGCGTATACTGAAGGCCCAGCCGCACCGCGCCTTTGCCGTAGAGGCTTTCTGCCGCAATTACGGACGGCACCATATGCAGTTCGGCCTGAACCGCGTCCGCTTCCTGTTGAAACTTGAATACATAGATGTTTGTCATGTTCGCTCCTAATAACTTTCAAAACTGCCACGCCTAAAGATGCTCTTTATCTGCGCCAGATCGGTATACAAGGTAGTGCGCGGCGTTTTAAGCCGCTTGCCCGCCTGCGCGATAGTCAGCCCTTCCTCACCCAGCAACTTGCACAGCCTGCGCTGCCTGGCTGACATATCTTTTAATGCGGATTCAAAATCAATCCGCAGTTCCGCCCGGCCATAGGCGTCTTGCGCATATACAGCCAGTTCATCTTCCAGCGATACCGGGAAATTAAGTCCCTGCCGCTTTGCCCGGTGCAAAAGCCGCACCATGGAAAACAGCTTGTTCGTTATCACGCGGTGCAGGTAACTGGCAAGCAGAACACCTTTATCCGGGTTATAAGATTGCCTTACAGTAAGCCAATGCAAAAGGCACTCCTGCACAAGATCCTCATAATCTTCCGCACGCAGGCAGAGGAACTGCCGCCGTATTTCGCGGATTGCCAGCGCCACGCCGCGCAATTCTTCCTGCGAAAACAGCTCGCCATAACAGTTTTCACTGAAATCCGGCATACGCTAACCGATCGAAGTCGAACGGTCAGCCGGTGCTGCAAGCGGTTCAGAGCCGTAAAGTTGAGCGTCTGAAGGCGGGTGTCCAAGCAAGTCGCTTAGCACTGCTTTAAAACATCTGGCTATCTGTCTGGCCTGCAGCTTTTCAAACTCCGGCTTGATTGCCGCTTGGCTTAAACCGATTGCCAGCCCTGAATATTCGTTTCCGAGCACGTTCATAGAGCCTCCTACTAGACTCTTACGCCGTTTCTGCGGAAAGTGACGGTTTTACCGTCTGAGAAAGTGATATGCCTTTACCGGTGATTTGATAGAAAAGAAGCGGCACCGCTCACGGAAAAATCCTAATAGTTTCAATCCTCCGGTATATTATCGGCCGTCATTACGCCGCGTTTTGGCGTAATAGCTAAGTAGCGGCTATTCATGACTTGCTTAGCTCGCGGTTATGAATGTAAATGTGTCAATAACGAAGGAATCACGGAGGTTGTTATGCTGGCATTAGGCAACAAAAACGAAAAGAAGCGATTTGTGATTTACACCCGCTGTTCCACCGACGATCAGGCGCAGGGCGATTTTACTACGCTAGACGCGCAGGCGTTTCACTGCAAGAATATGCTGGAGGCGTTTGGGTATGAATTATCCGCGTTCGGCGGGACCGGTATTATCAACGACGACGGCTATTCAGGCAAGGATTTAAACCGGCCCGGTATCAAGGCCATTTTGGAAGGCGTGGAAGGTAAGAAAAACTTTGACGGCATAATCTTTTTCCGGCTGGACCGGCTTACCCGCAACCCGCGCGACCTGTACGCGATGATTGACCTGTTCCGTGACAAGAACATCGACTTCGTGTCTGTCCGCGAAAATCTCGACAGCTCCACCGCCATAGGGCGCGTGGTTATCGGTATACTCGGCCTATTATCGGCCTTTGAACGCGAGTTGACAGGCGAGCGCGTGAAAGCGTCAGCACTGGCGCGCGTTAAGCAGGGTATGTGGGTGGGCGGCACGGTGCCTTACGGCTATATGCTGATTGATGACGGCCCGCGGCTTTCAAACGACAAACAGCCGCACAAGCTGGTGGTCAACGAAGCTGTGGCCGGCAAACTGCGGGTCGCTTGGGAAATGGCGGCAGAAAACCGGCCGTTATCCGAAATCGCAAACCAGCTTATCGCCATGGGCGTAAAGGGGCCGATGGGCAAGAACTGGCTCAAGCAGACTTTAAGCGCGATAATCAAAAACCCGTTTTACAAAGGGCTTATCAAATACAACGGCGAATATTTCAAAGGCAAGCATACCCCAATAATATCGGATGAGTTATGGGCCTTGGCGAACCAACGCATAAAAGAAAAACTGCCCGGTCATCAATTCATTCCGCGGCAAAAGGAATATGCCTATCTTTTAAGCGGGTTGCTAAAGTGCGGGTATTGCGGCAGCCATTATATCGCAACAAGCTGTGTGAGCCATGGCACCCGGCATTATTACTACAACTGCGGACGCGCGAAACAGAAAATCGGCTGTGATAACACCAAATCGATAAAGGCGCGCCAGCTGGATGCCGCTTTGCTTGAATACTTCAAGCGCGCCTCGCAGGACCGCACGCTTATCGCCAAAGCCATAGGAAAGGCCCTAATCGAGGCCAAGGAGCATTATGACGAGGCCGACCGGGCATACGCGGACAGCGCCGCGAAATTGGCCCAGCTGCAGGCTGAGGGCCAAAGAATGCTGGATCTGGCGGTAAACGGCGATATACAGCGGGGGCCGAGCTATAAAGCCAAGCTCGCCAAACTTGAAACGGCGATAACAGAGCAGGAAAAAGAGGCGGAAAAGCTGAAGCAAACCCGGGACGAACACGGCATGATGGCTTATGCCGGGGAACACATCACCGAAAATATCGAATACGCGCTGGCAAATTTCGACAAAGCCCAGCCGGAAACCCAGCGGAATCTGCTCCGCGCACTGATAAAGGATATCCGTTTGTTTGACGACAAAGCCGAAATTTCGCTTTATTTAATTGACGGCAAGCTTACCAATACCCCGGAACAGGGTACTGAGCCCCAAACAGGCAAAAACACGGGTTCAGAGGGGCAGGAAAACAACGGAAAAAAGGGCAAAAAAATAACCCCCCGTATCGACGGAGGGTTAAATAATAGCGAAACCATGTTCGTTTCGCGTCAAATGTGGCTCCCCGGGCAGGACTCGAACCTGCAACCTATCGGTTAACAGCCGATCGCTCCACCATTGAGCTACCGAGGAATATCCAACCGGATACGGAGATATTATATCACTTTCCATTTGATTTTAAAGCCCCCATGCCAGCCATCCCGCACGCCGCTGCGCGGCAAACGAATAAAAAACTGCCGTCCTGCCGTCGGAAAACAGCCCAGCGGCCGCGCCAGCGGCCCAATTTCGTATAATCTATGGCACAGTTATGGAAAACAAAACCCCTATTCAGCCGGAAGCCGCGCAGACTCCCGCTTCCGCACTGCCAGAAGCGCCGTTAAGCGCGCCGGCGCAGAACGCTGAAACAGGCGTGCCTAAGCACGTCTTCCATATCTTTTGGGGCGCGCTGGCGCTGGCAACGCTGGCCGGGATGTTAATTCCTTCTTTAGCCGCTACCACCCCCGAATACGTGGTTGAACAGTACCTCATGCTGGCGCTGGCGCCAGTGCTGGCTTATGTTCTCTACAAGGTGGTGTGACTGCAATGGACTACAAGGACTATTACAAGATACTTGGAGTGTCTAAAAATTCGTCTCAGGATGAGATAAAGAAAGCCTACCGCCAGCTTGCCCGCAAATACCACCCCGACATGCACCCCGAGGCCAAGAAGGCCGAAATGTCGGAAAAGTTCAAGGACATAAACGAAGCTTACGAAGTGCTGTCCGACCCGCAGAAAAAAGCCACATACGACCAGCTTGGCCCGGATTGGCAGCAGGGCCCACGGCCCGACCCGCGCCAGCGCCAGTATTCTTCAAGAGGCCCGGCGCAGGGCTTCAGGTTCACGCAGGGCGGCGGGCAGGGGTTTGAAAACCTCTCCGGCTTCAGCGATTTCTTCCAGTCCATTTTCGGCTCGGCCGGGTTTGCTGGCGGCAGGGGCGGCGGCGGGTTTTCCTTCGGCGAGGATATGGACCAGATGCAGCAGCCCCACCGCATGGAAGCCGAACTGCGCCTTAGCCTTGAGGACGCGTTTCAGGGCGGGCAGAAACAGCTGGACCTCCCTTCCTCATATCCCTGCGAACGCTGCGGCGGCACGGGCCGGGCTGGACGCTCAGTATGCCCGCAATGCTCGGGCACGGGCGCAAGCACAGGCCACAAAACGGTAAAGGTAAATTTTCCCAAAGGCATAGCCGACGGCGCCACCCTGCGCCTTAAAGGCCAGGCCGGAGACGGGCAGGACCTTTACCTAAACATAAAGCTTTTGCCGCACCCGCAGTTCCGTCTGACTGGAAAAGATTTGGAAACCGAACTTCCGCTGATGCCGTGGGACGCCGTGCTTGGCGCACAAACCCAGGTGCAGACGCTGGACGGCTCGGTAAAAATAAAAATCCCGCCCGGCACCCCCGCCGGACGGAAGCTTAAAATAGCCGGGCACGGCTATTACGGCAAAAACGGGCAGCGCGGCGACCTTTACGCCACGGTGGACATAGCCATACCGCAGCGCCTTTCGCAGGAACAGCTGGAATTGTTCAGGAAACTGAAACAGACCGCGCAGTAAACCCAGGCCCCTCAAATTCAGGACTTGCGCGTACGGCGCGTTTTCTTAGGCGCGGGGGCAGGGGTTTGCATCTGCGCGGCCTTCTCCCGCGCCATCGAGCTTGCCTTCATGAATACCGCCGTGGATTCCTGGTTGGCAAGGACGTTAGCCACTGGCGCCGAGAACAGAATGGCAACCAGCTGCGGGCTGGCCGCCGCGGCCGGAACGAACTTCTTGTAATTGGTCTGCATGTCCTTCACTGCGTGAGAACCGGCGAAACGCTGGAAAGTTTTTGAGCGCAACCCGGCATCTGCCACCTTGTCATTGTTGCGCTGTTCATAGAATATTGAAAGCAGTTTTTTGCCTTCATCGTTCTGGGAAATGTACTTCAGGAAGCCGTCGCCGGTATCCCATGCCCCGGCGGCCTTAAGCGCCTCCTGCATGCGGCCGGCCACGGAATCGTCGTCGAAGAACTCCTTCACCTTCTTATCGTCGCTCTGCGCGAAAAGGGCGTTAAGCGCCGTCACCATGTCCGTAGAAAACAACGTTTGCAGCGGCGTTTCATCAGACTGCGCGGAAGCCGTCGAGACCGCCACCGCCGTAGATGAGGAATCGTCTTTGGTGTAGTCCACCTTGTCGTCGGCCATGAAAGCGGATTCCTGCGCACCGCTAAGCTGAACATCCGTCTTCTCGTAGGCGTTCTTGAACCAGATGGCGAAAGGCATGGCGACCAACAGGTACATCGGCGCGAAAATCAGCAGCCAGCGCACCGCCGACGGCGCCTTGGGCTTCTTGACGGCTTCGCGGTACTGCTTCTCCTTCTCCTCCAATACGGCTTTTACGCCGTACGGGTCGTCGGGATTGTAGGTTTTGGTCGCTTCCGGCTCCGGCTGTTTGCCTTTTTGTTCCGCCATTTCGATACTATAACAGTAGAAAATTCCGCCTGTCAACCGCCGCTGCCGGCGGACGGCGAGACTTTAATAAGAATCTCTGGAAAACATCTCCCTGAGGCTTTTGCGAGGCCTTGCCGCCGGCTCCTCAGCCGGATAGCCCACGCTTATCAGCAACTCCACTTTGCGGCCCGAAGGAACCTTCAGCGCACGGGCGGCCTTCTGGTCGTCAAACCAGCCGATATAGCAGGTTCCCAGCCCCAGCGACTGCGCCGCCAGCACAAAATTCTGCGCGCTGATGCCGATATCCACCAGGTAAAAAGGCAGGGAACGGAATTTGCCGCCCACCCACGCAGACAAACCTGGCTTCTCAGACACTATGGCTACCAGTACCGGAGCGCCCTTGGCAAACGCGGTGGCGGAATAAAGCCCGGAAAAAGCGGCCTCCTTCAGCGCGGCAAGCCTGGCCGGATCGGTAACAGCAACGTACCTCCACGGCTGGGAATTGCAGGCCGAAGGGGCAAGGCGTGCCGCCTCTATGCAGCGCATAAGCTTTTCGTCCTCAACAGGCCTTGTGTCGTATTTGCGCACACTGCGCCGCTGCGCTATAAAATCCAGCAAAGCGTTGGGTTCCATAATAGGCGGTCCTTTGTGAACATTAGTTAAATGCTATGCTACAATATTAATCATTTACAAAAATACGGGGAACAATGTCCTTTTCCACAATAGGAAACTTCACAGTTTTGGGTAAAATCGGCGAGGGTCGCTTCGCCGAAGTTTTCAAAACGCATCAGACCGGCTACCCCCGGGCATTGCGCGCAGTAAAACTATTCAAGTTCGCCGTACCGGAAAACAGCCCGCTCAGGCAGCGTTTACAGGCTGAAACCGGGATGATAACCGAACTTTACCACGAAAACATCACCAAAACCTACGCCTGCGGCTTTGAAGGCGACAGGTTCTACCTGGCCCAGGAATTCGTGGACGGAGCCCCCCTGCGCGACGTCATAAAAGACAAAGGCCCCCTGGCGGCCGACCCGGCCATACGCCTTGGCCTTGAAATTTCCTCGGCGCTGGCTTACGCCCACAGCATAGGCATACTGCATATGGACCTTTCGGCCCGCAGCATAATGTTGCGCGCCGACACACAGGAAGCGGTGATAACGGACTTCGGCATCCGCAAAATTCTGGCCTGGCCCGAAGTGCAAAAACTGTGTGTGAAACTTCCCCCCCCGCATGCTCCCGAAGCGGAAACAGTGAAATATCCGCTAGCTGACCCTCCTGAATACACTGATGGCGGTTCGCCTTCCATACAATCCGATATTTATCTGGGTGGACAGACTATATACGACGCGCTTATCGGCTACCAGTCCTCCCTTAACGAGAACGTGCCTCCGCCGTCTTCGGTCAAAAACACCGTCCCGCCCCTGCTTGATGATATTGTAATGAAGTGCTTCAACCAGACCCCGGCGAAGCGGCCGGCCTCGTCGCTGCAGTTGTTCAAGGTGCTGTCCGACATGGCCAAGGGCCGCCGCGCCGCAGGCATGGGAGCGGACCAGCAGCAAGGGCAGGAACAAACCTCTGCGCAAACGGTTCAGCCGCAGGAAAAGCAAAACGACGCCGCGCCCGGCACGGATAACGACCCGTCCATGGTCAAAACCGTGCGCATACGGATTTCGGACCTGGAAAACAACGAAAAGAAAAAAACCGACCAGCTTAAGGCCGCGGCCGGAGAAAACGCATTCACCCCCCAGTTCGACCCGAAATCGGTGCGAATACCGAGCCCTGCGCCGGAGCAAAAAGTGCTGCCGCTGGGAAGCAACAAGGCTTCACAACCGCCAAGCGCCGCAAATGCCGACAAGCCCGCTCCTTTGCCTTTGGCTTCGAACAAGCCCCAGCCTAAACCGCAGCCTGCGGCACCGGCGCAAATACAGAAACCCCAGCACTCCGCCCCCAAACCCGATACCGGGGACGTAAAAATAGAACGTTTTGACAAAAATAGCACCCAGCCGCAACCTTCGCAGCCGCAACAACAGCGCAAGCCCGGAGAAGATTTTACGCTGTCAGGCCTGATACGCCTTCAGGGCGGCAAACCGGAAAGCACTCCAGAACAAAAGAACCCGTTCAAAGTTCAGGGAGAGCAGTCCGCCCCGCAAAGGCGCCAGCTGGAACAGTCTGCCCCACAGCAACAACCGCCGCGCCAGCCTGAAAGACCGGAGCCGGCGCAGGCAATGCGCCGCAACGTCAGCGATTTGCAACCCCAACAGGCTCCACAGCAGCAACAGCAGCCCCAGCCGCAGCCTACGGCGGAGCCAGTCCAGCCTTCCAGCAAAATGCCGTATGTTTTTGCCCTGGTCGCCCTTATGGCGGCAGGAGCGGCTTTCTACTATTTCAACAAACCGGCCCAAACACAGCAAACTGGCGGTAATACAACCGACACAGCGGCCAAGCCGGACACCGCACAGGCCGCTATCTCGACCCACCCGGCATCAGCCGCAGACGCCGACAACAGCCTGCAATTTTCCGGAACCGAAACTGCGGACACCAAAACCGGAGATGATTTCTACTCGGAAATAAAAATCTCCACGTCTGCCGGAGCAGCAGCGGCTGCAGCATTGAACCCCGCCAAGGACTCGCGCGCGGTGGTGTTCGTGAAAGAGGGTTCCTTCCTGATGGGCGGGGACAAGCTGTCCAAAGTGTTCGTGGATTCGTTTTACATGGATAAGTATGAAGTGACTGTGGACAGATACAAGGAATGCGTGATGGAAGGCAAATGCAGCGTGCCGACCTACGCGAAAAAAACAACGCAGCTCTGCAACTGGAACCAGGACAACAGCATGCTTAAGCCGATGAACTGCATAACCTGGACCGACGCCCAAGCCTACTGCCAGTCGCAGGGCAAACGCCTGCCTACGGAAGCAGAGTGGGAAAAAGCGGCGCGCGGTGCGGAGAAAGCGTCCGTTTATCCATGGGGCGACACTTCCCCCACCTGCGACACGTCAGTCCTATCCCTTCAAAGCGACAAAGCCGGCTGCAACGGCAAAGACGGCAGCGGTGAAATCGGCTCTAAAACGGCAGATTTGTCTCCATATCAAATCGCCGACATGGGCGGAGATGTAAGCGAATACACCTACGACTGGTACGACGTCAAATCATACCAGAACCCTACTCCGGTCAACCCGGCAGGTCCGGCCAAGGGGCTGGCAAAAGTAATAAAAGGCGGCAACTGGCGCTCGGGGCCGGATGACGCGAAAATAACCGCAAGGACGCCGGGGGCTCCGCAGGAATGGTCGGAGACAAACGGCTTCCGCTGCGTGATGCCGACAAAAATAAAATAAGGCGCTATTATGGCAGAAAACAAGCTTTACGACATGGGCATGCTGTATGTCAGGCGCGGCGAATACGACAAGGCGCTGCCCTGCCTTGACGCCCTTCTTGAACAGAACCCCAATGCCGACGACATTCTTAGCGCCAGAGGCATAGTCTATTTTGTCACCGGCAACTACGAAAGCGCCCTTCAGGATTTTACCCAGCTCATAGCAATAAAGCCCGACAAGGCGCATGCCTATTTTAACAGAGGCATGGTTCTGCGCCGCCTTTCAAAGCATGACGAAGCCATAGCAGACTTCACCAAAGCCGTAGAGCTAAAACCCGATTATGCCGAGGCTTACTGCGACAGGGGCCTGACGATGATGAGCACGGAACGCCATGAGGAAGCCATACAGGATTTCGCCAAGGCCTCTCAAATCAGCCCAAAAATCCCGAAGTATTACTTCTACAACGCCATCGCGCACGCCAAATCAGGCAAAATAGAAAAGGCTCAGGCCCTGCACGGACAGGAATACATGTTGCGCATGGCCGCCAAAGCGCAGCAGTAAAGATTCCATAAAACAAACCGGGGCCGCTGAAACAGCGGCCCCGGTTTGTTTTTATTTCAAGCGGTATTACACGCGTCCGGCGCTGCCAAGCACCTTCTCGTTCTTGTCTTTGTACATCTTCACCAGTTCGGAGCGGGCCGGTCCAAGATATTTCCTGGGGTCAAACTCTGCGGGCTTCTCGGCGAAGACTTTCCGGACTACCGCGGTCATGACAAGGCGTCCGTCGGAGTCTATGTTGATTTTGCAGACAGCCGACTTGGCCGCGCGGCGCAGCTGCTCCTCGGGGATGCCCACGGCGCCTTCCATTTTGCCGCCGTAGCGGTTTATCATGGCTATATACTCCTGCAGCACGCTTGACGCACCGTGCAGGACTATCGGGAACCCGGGCAGGCGGCGTTCCACTTCCGACAGGATGTCAAAGCGCAGTTCCGGCATGACGCCGTCGCTCACCTTGAACTTGTAAGCGCCATGGCTGGTGCCTATGGAAATGGCCAAAGAATCCACGTTCGTGCGCTTTACGAAATCCTCAACATCATCGGGGTTGGTGTAGTGGGACTTTTCCGACGAGACATGCTCCTCTATCCCGGCCAGCACCCCCAGCTCGCCTTCGACGGTGACGTCGCGCTTATGCGCATATTCCACCACCTTTTTTGTCAGCGCCACGTTTTCTTCGTACGGCAGGTGGGAGCCGTCTATCATGACTGACGAAAAGCCGCTGTCTATGCAGGACTTGGCCAGTTCAAACGAATCGCCGTGGTCCAGGTGCAGGGCCACCGGAACAGGCTTGCCGGTGGTATTCATCATCTCTATCACGCCGCGGCCCATCCAGCGCAGAAGCACTGGGTTGGCGTAGTCGCGCGCGCCCTTGGACACCTGCAAAATCACCGGGGAGCGGCTTTCCTGACAGGCTGTGATTATGGCCTGAAGCTGTTCCATGTTGTTGAAGTTGTAAGCTGGAACGGCATAGCCGTTTTTCATTGCGTCACGGAACATTTCCTTCGTGTTGACAAAACCCAGCTCCTTGAACGAAACCTCTTTAGACATTGCTCCCTCCTTGGTATTGCGCCGCAACGCGGCTATTTCTTCCTGAATTGGTATCCTGCAGGCATAACCTGCGCCAGGATTTCCTCGGCAGACGGGGCCGGGCGATGGCTCACCTTCAACGCCGCCAGCCTGGCATCGGAGTCCATGCACGCGGCTCCGGCATCCGCCAGGCCCTGGTAAATTGCGACGGCCTTCTCGGGGCGGCTCATGAATTCGCACAAGACGCCGATGATGTAATAAGCTTTCGACGACCCTTTGTCGGGCTTGACCTGCTCCATGAACTGGCGGCAAATCTCAAGCGCGTCATCCACACCCTTGTTTTGGGCCGTGATGGCGATGAAATAAAAATAATATTCCGGCTTCCACTTATAGCGCGGCTCGTCCAAAAGGTACTCGTTTACTTCAGCGCTGTAGCCGCGCTTGAACATATCCTCCATCATTTCAAGCTTCAGGGCTTCCGGTACGTCGGCAAGATTTATCTGGCGTATCTGGTCGACGGCGAGCTTGCACTTGATATAGGAGCGCCAATAATCCTCTTCCCAGGTGTATTTGGGGTTCTTCTCCAGTATCTTGACTGCCTTGTCGTAGTCCTGCATTTTAAGGTACTGGTTGGCCAGCGCCAGATACGCGGCAGCCGGAACGGCGGCGTTCCAGCCTTCCTGAGAGGCGATATTCG
>JAAYTX010000084.1 GCA_012523635.1 Elusimicrobiota bacterium | reverse complement strand
TTCTCACCCGCGCCATGGGCCTGAGCCGCGACACACAGATGGACCTCTACGAAGTGACTCTCAAGGAGGGGGACAGGCTGCTGCTGTGCACCGACGGGCTGTTCAAGGCGGTCAACAACGCCTCTTTCTCCGAAATACTGGCCGCGAACCCGGACCCGGAGCAGGCCTGCAAAAAGCTGGTGGACACCGCAAACGCCAACGGCGGCCCCGACAACATAACCACCGTGGCCGTGGACATCGGACGCCGCACCGCCCCAGCGCAGGACGAAGCTGGCAACGGCGGCGGAACGCATAAAAAAACCGGCCTTTTCTCCAAACTGCTGGCGCTGCTGGGCGCAGGTTCAGGCGCCTGAAAGCTCCGGCCTCCGAAGTAGAAATTCAAAATTAGCAGTTTAATCAAAAGAGTGCTTGACTAGGCAGCCGGCTTTTTTGTAAATTAGCATATGTCAGTAATGAGTGCTAGATTTACCGCCGCAGAGGCGGGACAGTCAAAACGAATTCAAGCAAACGCATATTAAGGAGGAAGCAGCTATATGGCAGACAAGATCAATCTCCAGCCTCTTGGCGACAGGGTGCTGGTGAAGCCGGTGGAAAAAGAGGAAGTCCGCAAAGGCGGCATCATAATCCCCGACACGGCCAAGGAAAAGCCGCAGGAAGGCGAGATAGTCGCCGCCGGCCCCGGCAAACTGGGCGAAGACGGCAAGCGCCTGGCCATGGACGTCAAGGCCGGAGACCGCATACTCTACGGAAAATATTCCGGCACCGAGATAAAGATCGACGACAAGGAATACCTCATCATGCACCAGGAAGACATACTGGTCGTGCTGAAATAAATTCTTAAAACCATTACGGAGGAAACCACAATAATATGGCAAAGATTATAGTGTACGGAGAAGAAGCCCGCGGCAAGATAAAGGCCGGCGTGGACAAGATGGCGAACGCTGTGAAGGTCACCCTGGGCCCCAAGGGCCGCAGCGTGGTGCTGGAAAAGAAATTCGGCTCGCCCACCATCATCGATGACGGCGTGTCCATCGCCAAGGAAATCGAGCTGGAAGACCATTTCGAGAACATGGGCGCGCAGCTCATCCGCGAAGTGGCGTCCAAGACCAACGACATCTCGGGCGACGGCACCACCACCGCCACCGTGCTGGCGCAGGCCATCATCACCGAAGGCATGAAGAACATCGCCTCCGGCGCCAACCCCACCCAGGTCCGCCGCGGCATCGAGAAGGCCGTCGAGGCCGTGACCGACGAACTGGTGAAGAAGATGTCCAAGCCGGTGAAGACCAAGGAAGAGAAGGCCCAGATAGCCACCATCTCGGCCAACGACCGCGTGATAGGCGACCTGATAGCCCAGGCCATGGAAAAGGTCGGGCACGAGGGCGTCATCACCATAGAGGAAGGCAAGTCCGCCGAGACCACGCTGGAAGTGGTGGAAGGCATGCAGTTCGACCGCGGCTACTCCTCGCCCTACTTTGTGACCGACACCGAGCGCATGGAATGCGTGCTCGAAAACGCCCACATCCTCATCACCGACAAGAAAATCTCGGCGATGAACGACCTGCTGCCCATACTGGAGAAAATCCTCCAGACCGGCAAGCCCTTCCTCATCATCTCCGAGGACCTGGAAGGCGAGGCGCTGGCCACCCTGGTGGTCAACAAGCTGCGCGGCACCCTTAAGGGCTGCGCCGTGAAGGCCCCCGGCTTCGGCGACCGCCGCAAAGAACTGCTGGCCGACATCGCCATCCTGACCGGCGGCGAAGTCATCAGCGAAGAGCGCGGCATGAAGCTGGACAAAGCCACCCTGGAGATGCTGGGCACTGCCAAGCGCGTGGTTATCGACAAGGAAAACACCACCATCGTGGACGGCTCCGGCAACAAGGAAGAGATAAAGAAGCGCGCCGAGCAGCTGCGCAAGCAGATAAAGGACACCTCCTCCGACTACGACCGCGAGAAGCTCGAAGAGCGCCTGGCGAAACTGTCCGGCGGCGTGGCCGTCATCAGCGTGGGCGCGGCGACAGAGACCGAGATGAAGGCCCGCAAGGCCAAGGTCGAGGACGCCAAGAACGCCACCCGCGCGGGTGTGCAGGAAGGCATAGTCACCGGCGGCGGAACCGCCCTGCTGCGCTGCGAAAAGGTTCTTGAGGCCGTGAAAGGCGACAACGAGGACGAGCAGACCGGCATCAACATAATCCGCAAGGCCCTGTCCTCGCCCGTGCGCCAGATAGCGGCCAATGCCGGATTCGACGGCGCTGTCGTGGTGGACAAGGTCCGCTCCATGGAAGCCAACAAAGGCTTCGACGCCGACACCGGCGAATACACCGACCTGATAAAGGCCGGCGTGGTGGACCCGGCCAAAGTGGTGCGCACCGCCCTGCAGAACGCGGCCTCCGTGGCCGCCACGGTGCTCCTCACCGAGGCGCTGGTTGCCGACAAGCCGGAAGAAAAGGAGAAAATGCCTCCCATGCCTCCCGGCGGCGGAATGTACTGATTCCGTACGAATCGCGAATAGAAACGGGCCCCGCAAAGGGGCCCGTTTTTTTTGCGCCGCAAAGCCGGAAATTGCGGGAGTAAACCTTTTTTTGTAAAATATGTCAATAGCGGGTCTTCAAGCTGAAAAATGACGGAAAATGTCCGGCAGACACAACTGAACTCAAACCTGGACGCCGTGCTGGCAAAAATGGCGCAAGCCTGCGCCAGGTCCGGCAGAAGCCAGGACTCCGTCGAGCTTGTGGCCGTCACCAAGTACGCCGACCCGCTTGACGTGGCCCTTCTGGCCGCGGGCGGCAGGCTGGGCCGCATAGGGGAAAGCAGGGTGCAGGACGCCTCGGCGAAATGGCAGAAACCTCCGCTGGACGCGTTCAGGGAAAAGCTGACCAAGCATTTCATTGGACACCTGCAAACCAACAAAGCCGCCAAAGCGGCCGAGTTCTTTGACCAGATTGATTCAATAGACAGCGCCCATACTGCAATGGCGCTGGACAGGCAGGCCGGAAAACTTGGTAAGGCGCTGCCGGTGCTGATACAGCTTCAGCTCAGCGGCAAGGACACCCAGTCAGGCGTGGCGCCGGAAAAGGCGGGGGAACTGCTTTCCCTGCTTAAGGACCTTCCCAACCTGCTGCCCTGCGGCTACATGGGCATAGCGGCAGAAGGAGCGCCGCCGCAGGAACTGGCGCGCCAGTTCGGCAGGGCAAAAGAGCTTTTTGACAGGGATTTCGGCCCCCTGTCCCAGTCCAGGAAATGCCAGCTTTCGCTTGGCATGAGCGGTGATTTCGAAGCGGCGATAGCGGCAGGCTCGACGCTGGTAAGAATCGGCAGCGCGATTTTCGCTAAGCCCGCAACATCCCAGGAGGTGCACACACCATGATAGTCAAAGTGAGAGTGATACCCAATGCCCCGGAAAACGAAGTGGTGAGCCGCATAGGCAGCGTTTTGAGGGTAAAAGTCAGCTCTGACCGCGTGGACGACGGCTCCAATGAAACCCTGGTGAATTTCCTGGCGGATTTTTTCGACGTAAGGCCCAAGTCCGTCAACATCATACGCGGCGCCAAAGGCCGTGAAAAAACCATAGAGATAAGCGGCAAGTCCGAGGAGTGCCTGAAAACCAAGATGGATGCGATTCCCTGAACGGGGAACGCGCGTCCCGGAGCCGCCATGATAGAACGCCTGCGATGGAAAACCGATTCGCTGGACATACTGGACCAGCGCCTGCTGCCACAGAAGATTTATTACCTTAACGCCAAAAATCCCGCACAAACCGCAAAAGCCATAAAAGACATGGCCACGCGCGGCGCCCCGCTCATAGGCTGCGTGGCGGCCTACGGCTACGCGCTAGCCCTGAAGGCCAGCCGCCCCAAAACGGCGGAACAGGCGAAACAGATCCTTTCCAGCGCGGCCAAGACGCTGAAAGACTCGCGCCCGACGGCGGTGGCGCTGGCCTATGCCGTGGACAGGCTGCACGCGCTGGCGCTGGGGTTTCTCTCGACGCAGAAAGGCCCCGCGCTGAAGCCGGAAACGCTGGACGCCCTATCGCGGCTTATAGACGCGGAAGCCGGCAAAATCCACGACGAGGATGTTGACGCAAACGAAAGACTCTCAGAATACGGCTCGCGCCTGCTGAAGCGCGGCGCGACGGTAATGACGATTTGCAACGCCGGAGCGCTGGCCACGGCCGGCCGCGGCACCGCGGTGGGCGTAATCAGCCGGGCGCATGAAAAAGGCCTGATACGCCAGGTCTATTCGCTGGAAACAAGGCCCTACTTGCAGGGCGCGCGCCTTACCATGTTCGAACTGCTGCGGGGAAAAATCCCGTCCACCCTGCTGACCGACAACATGGCCGCGCACATCATGAAGACCTGCAAAATAGACGCCGTGATAGCCGGGGCGGACCGCATAGCCTCCAACGGCGACACGGCCAACAAAATAGGAACCTACATGCTGGCCGTGCTGGCCCGCTATCACAAAGTGCCTTTTTACATAGCCGCGCCAATTCCTACCATCGACATGAAGCTCCCTGACGGCGGCGGCATACCGATTGAGGAACGCGGGCAGGATGAAGTGTGCGTGCTGGCAGGCAGGCGCATAGCCCCCTGCGGGGCAAGGGCGCGCCACCCGGCCTTCGACGTTACTCCGGCAGGGCTGATAACGGCTATAATAACTGAGAACGGCGTGATAAAGCCGGTCAACCGCCGCAACGTCAGGCGCGTTGTGGAAAAGGAGGCGTGATGAAGACGATATTCCCGGCCCTGATACTGGCCCTGCTGCCATTTGCGGCGGCCAACTGCGCGGCCTCTGCCGCGAAAACCGCCAAAACCCCGGCCGCGGCGGCGCACAAAGCCGAACCCGCTCAGGACAAGCTGGCCTCCGCCAAAACAGCTTTCGGCAAGCAGGATTACCAGACGGCGCTTGCGCGACTGAAACCGCAGGCCGAACGCGGCAGCCAGGAAGCGCAGTACCTGGCGGCCCTGTGCTACCAGCGCGGCTCCAAGGGCCTGGAAGCCAATCCCAAGCAGGCCTTTGAGTGGATGAGCAAAGCCGCCAAACAGGGCTATGCCCCGGCGCAGCTTGCGCTTGCCGTGATGTATTACGACGGCAAAGGAACCGAATTCAGCCACAAGCAGGCGGCGGAATGGTTCGGCAAGGCGGCCGAACAGGGCCTTGCCGAGGCGCAGTTCAACTACGGCTTCATGTATTCGCGCGGACGCGGCGTGGAAAAAGATTTCGCCAAGGCGCAGGAATGGTGGCTCAAGGCCGCGCGCCAGGGCCATGCAGACGCCATGCTGTTCACCGGCTCGCTGTACGAGCACGGCGACGGCGTGGCGCAGAACGACGTGGAGGCCATGAAGTGGTACATTCTGGCCACAGACAACGGCGCGGAACTGGCCAAGGAATTCCAGGCCAAGATACAACCCAAGCTGAACAAAAAGGAGCTGGCCTCGGCGCGCAAGGCGGCGCAGGACTTCCGCTCCGCAAACCCTTCCGTGCACTAGGAGCCTAGCCATGGAACACCCCTACCAGTTCGTGATCACCGCCGTGCCGGACGCGGCGGAGAACTCCGAATCCGGCGGCAGGAAAGCCGCCGAGGTAATCAGCCAGGGCCTGCTCCAGCAGAAGCTGGCGGCCTGCGTAAGCGCCATAGGCCCTGTGACCTCGCAGTACTGGTGGAAGGACAAGCTGGAAACCACTGCGGAAATAATACTTCTTATAAAGACCAAGGCCACGCTGTTCCCCGACGTTCAGCAGTTCATAAGGGAGCACCATCCATACGAACTGCCGGAAATAGTGGCCCTGGACATAGCCGACGGAAGCGCCGACTATCTTACCTGGATAGGCGCGGCCTGCCGCTACAGCCCGCGCGCCAACAA
This sequence comes from Elusimicrobiota bacterium, assembly GCA_012523635.1. Taxonomy (GTDB): domain Bacteria; phylum Elusimicrobiota; class Elusimicrobia; order Elusimicrobiales; family Elusimicrobiaceae; genus JAAYTX01. Next base: position 11,130 of record JAAYTX010000084.1, on the reverse strand, counting down.
GGAGGAGACGCGCCAGTCGCGCGAACAGCAGCAATGAAAAAAGCCCTTTACTTCATAGTCATAATACTGGTCGGCGCCCTGCTGGGCACTTTCATAGGCAAACTGGTGGCCATCATGTTCCCGCAGCAGGCCGCCATAAAAGACCTTTTCGCAACGGAAATGGCCACCGGCCTGCACCCCGTCACGCTGGATCTCTTCGTCATAACGCTGACTTTCGGCTGCCTGTTCAAGATAAACATCACTGGCATCATGGGCATAGCTGCGGCAGCGCTTCTGTCCAAGCCGTTGTTCAAATGATAATACTGGCCTCGGCCTCGCCGCGCAGGAAAACGCTCCTGCGCAAGGCGGGGGTGCGATTCCGCGTCGAGCCAAGCCGCGCGCACGAACGGACAGAACTGAAACACCCCTCGGCCATAGTGCGCCAGCTGGCCCTGCGCAAGGCGCTTGAAACGGCCCGCCGTTTCCCCGGACTTCCGGTGCTGGGCGCGGACACCATAGTGGTGTGCAAAGGGCGCATACTGGGCAAGCCGACTTCAAAGAAAAACGCGCTTGAACGGCTGGAGCTGGAAAACGGCAGCTGGCAAAAGGTCTACACAGGCGTGGCGGCGGTATGGCTTGAGAAAAACCGGCGCGAGATTGCCTATGCCGTCTCCAGGTGCAAGGCCAGAAAGCTGACGCGCGAACAGCTGCTTTACTACGCAGGCAGGCATATGGACAAGGCGGGGGCCTACGCCGTGCAGGACGGGGAGGACCCGTTCATAGACCGCATAGAGGGCGGCTACGACAACGTGGTGGGCCTGCCTGTGGCGCTGGCGCTCAAACTTCTCCGCAAAATCGGCGCTGGCAAGTTGCTATAATTTTTTTACTATGTATCTCGTCAAACAGCTTTTCGAAGTCTCCTATGCGCACCGCCTGCTGCTGCACAAAGGGAAGTGCCGCTTTCTGCACGGGCATAACGCCATGATAGAAGTCGCGCTGAAGGAGCGCAAAACCGGCGCGCGCGGCATGGTGATGGATTTCGGCGACATAAAACACGCGCTGAAAGGCTGGCTGGACGAAAATCTGGACCACAAGACACTCCTTAACAAGAAAGACCCGCTTGCCGCCGCGCTGAAAAAGCAGGGCGAAAGCCCCGTGCTTCTCAACGGGGAACCAACCGCCGAGAACATGGCGCTTATGGTGTTCAGGGCGGCGTCGAGACTGGGCCTGAGGCCGCACTCGGTCTCGGTGCGGGAAACAGCCAATTCGCTGGCGGAGTACAAGCCATGAAACTGGACGCGTTAATCATAGGGGCGGGGCCTGCGGGCTGCACCGCCGCAATCTACCTGGCAAGGGCGGGCTACTCCACGCTCCTGCTCGGCTCCACGCCTCCGGGCGGGCAGCTTCTCCACACTAACGAAATCGAGAACTTCCCCGGCTTCCCGGAGCCGCTTTCCGGCGCGGAACTGATGATGCAGATGCACAAGCAGTGCGCCGGGCTGAAAGTGCCGCTCTCCGCAGAGAAGGCCGCAAGCGTGGACCTTTCCGCCAATCCTTTCAAAACCACGGCTTCCGACGGAACGGTGTACGAGTCCCGCACGCTGATAGTGGCCACCGGCGCCACTGCCCGCTGGCTTAATATCGAATCCGAAAACAGGCTGCGCAACAAAGGCGTGTCGGCCTGCGCCACCTGCGACGGCTTCTTCTACCGGGGCAAGACTGTCTGCGTCATCGGCGGGGGGGACTCCGCCCTGGGCGATGCCATGTTCCTGTCCCGCTTCGCCGCGTCGGTGAAGCTGATACACCGCCGAGACAAGCTGCGCGCCTGCGCCGCGCTTACCGCAAAGGCGCAGAGCAATCCTAAAATCTCTTTTGTCTGGGATTCCACGGTGGAAGAAATCCTAGGCGGCGAAACTGTGTCGGGACTGCGCCTGAAAAACGTCAAAACCGGGCAGGTGTCGGACCTGGCCTGCAACGGCGTCTTCCTGGCCATAGGCCACGACCCGGCCAGCGAACTCTTCGACGGCAAGCTGGACCTGGACAAGGAAGGCTATATCTCCGTCCACGACCACACGCATACGTCGGTGCCGGGCGTCTTCGCCTGCGGCGACGTGGCCGACCCGCGCTACAAACAGGCCGTCTGCGCAGCAGGAAGCGGATGCATGGCCGCCCTCGACGCGCGGGATTACCTTAACAGACTGTAGGTTTTATTTCAGGAACAGCAGCCGCTACTGGGCCACGGAAGCGCCCATCATGCGGCTGCTTTCGCGCATGGCCGCCCAGCGGCGCAGAAGGCGGGCGGCATCGTCCTGCGAGGCCGACGGGCAAAACTCCTTAACCGGGCTGAAGGCCGCCCATTTCTCCGGCTCAAGCCCGTCCTACAAAGCCTGCCAGTAGGCCACGCCAAGCGCGGAAGTTTCAGTTTCCGCGGCGCGGCGCACCGGCTTCTGCAGAATGTCGGCCTGGAACTGTAAGAGGCAGTCCAGGTTGGCCAGCCCTCCCGAAGCCACTATCGAATCAAGGCTGACCCCAGCCAAAGCAAGCGGAAGCGCGATATCGGAAACCAGGAAGGCTATGCCTTCCACCACGCCGCGCACAATGTCGGCCTTGGTGGTGTGGGGGGTGAAACCGGCCATGGTGGTTCCCACGCCGTAATCCCAATGCGGGCTGCCAAGCCCGCCAAGGGCTGGCAAGGCCAGTATGGGATGCTTCGATTGCGCATACAACGCGTCAATGTCGCTTTTTTTGAAGTCCAGCCCTATCTGCATCAGCCAGTCGAACATCGAGGAGGCGGAATGAACCGTGCCCTCGGCCAGATAGGACAGCGCGCCTGCGGAATCCGCCCATCCGGCGGAACACAGCAGGCCGTGCACAAGGCAGGCCTGGCTACCGGTGTTGGAAAGGAAAAACGCGCCAGTGCCGTAATTGATTACCGAAACGCCGTGCCGCCACCCGCCCGCGCCGCAAAGCGCGGCCTGCTGGTCGCCCAGACAGACCGAGACCGGCAGTTCCAGCCCGTTGCGGTTTAACACGGCCATGGCCCCGAAGCTGGGCTTCACTTCCGGCAGCATTGTGCGCGGCAGGGAAAACGCTTCAAGAAGTGAGGCGTCCCAGTCGCCGGTGCGGATATTGAAAAGAAGCATTCGCTGCGCCAGGCTGGGGTCCACGACAAACACTTTCCCTCCGCTAAGGTGCCACAGCAAATAAGAGGTCACAGGCCCGGCGCGCAGGCGGCCCTTCGCCAGCAGTTCCGCCGCCTCGGGATAGTTATCCAGGCACCAGCGGATTTTAGGGGCCGAAAAATACGGGGTTTTATAAAGGCCGGTGATGGAAAACAACGCCGAGTTGCCCATGCTGAGCAGGCCAAGCTGCTGAAGGGCGCGGCCGTCCTGCCAGCTTAGCGCCGGGCATACACAGCGCCCGGTATCGGCATCCCATAACAGCACCGTTGAGCGCTGAGAGGTGATGCCAAGAGAAACAGGCTTCATGCGCGGCGGAAGCTGGGCCAGCACCTCGTCCAAAACCGCCAGCTGGGAGGAAAGCAGGGCGTCAGGGTCGTATTCGGCCCAGCCCTGGCGCGGGAAAGACGGCAGAAGGGGCTTCTGCGCCCTTGCCAGTATAGCGCCGGACGCGGACACCGCGAACGCCCGCGAACTGGAACTGCCCTGGTCAAGAACTAGGAAGCATTTTTCAGCCATGTTTTATTTCTTGAACACCGAAACATCGCCCCGTCTGGAGATTTTCACCAGGGCGGATATTTTGTCCTTGACGGGCGGGGGAAGGGCTTCATCCGACAGCACCGCCATAATGGACTTGGGCGTAAGCGCAAGCGCCTTTTCGTAAAGCCCGGTTTCGCGCAGGGTTTTCACAAGGGCCTTGCGGTCCGGCACTTCAAGGCCGGAAAGCTGTTCAAGAACCACGCTGCAGCCGCCCGCCTCCAGGCTGTGCACGTTCTTCTCGGCCATAAGCGCGGCCAGTTCCTTTTTAAGGCTGAGGGCCTGCTCGTCCAGCGCGGAGATTTTTTCAAGCAGCGCCACATAGGCCGCGGCCTTGTCCTGCAAAACGTCCGCCGCCGCCTTGTGCGGCGGCTCGGACAGAAGTCCGCCGAAAAAGTCCGACTGCGAGGGGGAAGGCCCGGCCCCGCCGCCGTAAATGGGACAACGCGACTTGAAATCGCAGAACCGGCACTTGCGCTCCTCGGGCTGCGGGTCGAACTTAGCGGCGCGAATGTTCTCGCCCACGACAAGGGCCTTTTCCCAGAAGGCGGCTATCTCCCTGTCGGTCGCGCGGGGGCTGACGTCCTCGCTGAGCGACGGCACGTGGTAGAACACCAGCTGGTCAACCGAAATGTCGGACTCCTTTGCCCCGGTGCGCATGGCCGCCTTGTAGCGCAGTTCAGCCGAGGATTCCAGTATCTTCTGGTACATGTAAAGCTGGTCTGGCTCGCGGGAGACGTGCTTTCCGGTCTTATAGTCTACTATGCGGATTTTGCCGCCGCCCAGATGGTCTATCCTGTCCACGATTACGGTGACGTCCAGCCCGTCTACCGGCACCTTGGTGCGAAACTCCACCGACACCGGAACGGAAAGCGTGGCCTTGTGCTTTTTGTAGTAGGCCTGAAGCATTTCCAGGCCGTTGGCGTAATCGGCGTCGGCCTTGGCCGGGTCAGTGTAGCCTTTCTGCTCGGGGGTGAGTGATTCCCAGTCTTTCTTGAAAGCGGCGAGCACGGCGGGAAGCGCCGGGAAGGGGGGTTCCTTCACGTCGTAAAGGAACTCAAGCGCCGAGTGGATGCTGCTGCCGAAGGCGAAATAGGGCTTTGGCTCTTCCGGCAGTTTGTCTATGTAGCGGAACTTGTACTTCATCGGGCATTCCCGGTAAAGGGACATGCGCGAATGGGAGAATTGCAGCAAAGCCGGTTTCTTCATCATCGTGAAATACGCCTCGGAAAACGCAGTTGCGTCTATTGATTCTATAAAATTTCAGGTAAAATATATTTGTTGGCAATCCGGCCCGCCAAACGCCCCCATAGCTTAATGGATAAAGCCCCAGCCTTCTAAGCTGGTAATCGAGGTTCGATTCCTCGTGGGGGCACGCTTTTTGCCCGCACAGCAAGCCAACTGCTTGGCTTGCGCGAGGAATCGAAAGCCGCAGCGATGCCGTCCTATGGGCGGCCACGAGCCGGGTGAGCGTCGCTTGCCTGAAAAAGCACCGCTTTTTCAGCGACGCGCAAGGGCGGAAGAAATTTTATGCGTAGCAAAATTTCTGAGCCGTGGCTGGAGGCAAGCCCTGCGGGCCTGACCGGAAGCCGCGACCTGCGGCGAGTGCCATACGAGCCGCAGAGTTGTGTCCGATTCCCAAATATATATGCTTTACAAGCCCCCAGCAGTCTACGAAAGCGTGATTTCAGCTCAGTCATTCATATCCGGCGTCCGCAAGAGCATCCCACAAGTCGTTCTCATGCACTATGCATACCTTATGTCCTGCCCGCCGCCAGTTCTGCGCTTTCTCAATTTTGCGGCCATAGCAAGCGTAAAACCAATAGGGATTTGCTTCGCTACCGACTACCAAATAATCGGCTGACTTACGCAAATTTTCCTGAAAAATGCCGCCTGCCACCAAAACCTTCTTTGCAATCTCAGCCCTGGAAATGCCTTTGTGTGATTCACCAGTGAAACAAAACTCTGAGCCTGCTATATTTATCTGCGGGTCACACGCACAAATACCGGATATTGATTTTCTTTCAAAAACCTTAGTCTCACTTTGTGAAAAATCAGAAAAATACTTCATCAATGTGGCATGTTGCTCTGAGCCTAAAATTTTGTCTTTCTTCAGAGAAACCAATAACGAACATATTTCGTCATAAGGCCAACACCCTTTGAGCACTTCATGTTCATTGAGCCAAAATTCAAGCTTTTCAAGTTCTTCAACACTAAGAACATGGTCTGCTATTATCCCTTGTAACAAACCATGTAACCTCTGTATATCTCCGTTAGCAGAAGGGATCAATTCCGAATCTATTTTTTTGCATAGCCACCTAATATCTTCTATTTCTTCTTCGGTCAGAATACCATCCGCGACAGCCTTTTCAACATACATGAATAATTCTTGAAACGGCAACCTGTTTTTTAGATGAGCATAATCATTAAGCCACTCGCGAAATTTTAGCACCTCTGCACAATCCACCGTTCTATCTGCTGCAATCCCGTCGATCAAACCTTCCAAATGATGTAAAGCTCGCAGGATTACATGTTTTGTTGCAAATATTTGATAGGCACGCATAATACTCCCCCTGTTAATCGAATTTCCGAAATTCTTCCCCAATTATCTCAGACATTATATAAGAATCCTATCCCTGCACAATTTGCTACAACATATCCCACATGGACATACGCATAGCCCCCATAGGCCCGGAAGATGTCAACGGCGCGTTCGCCGTCATCAAGGCCGCTTTTGAAAAGCTGGTCGCGCCGGGCTACTCGCGCGAAGGGATACTGGAGTTCTACAAATTCGCAAACCCGCTGGCCATGCGCCTTCGCCTGCTGGGCCACACACTGTTTCTTGCTGCCAGAACGCCGGAAGGCGAATTCGTGGGCGTAATAGAAGTGCAGGACAAGCGCCACATCAGCCTGCTGTTCGTGCACCCGGAGCACCACAGGAAAGGCATAGCCGCACGACTGGTGGAAGAAGCCTGCGCCATGTGCGGCAACGGAGCCATTGAGGTGAATTCCTCGCCGTACGCGGTGGAAGCTTACGAAAGAATGGGGTTCACCAGGCTTTCACAAGAGCAGTTGCGCAACGGCATACGCTATGTGCCAATGCGCAGGCCGGAGCGACAGGGGGGAAAACCATGAACCGCATGTTTGCGCTGTGCGCCGGAGCCTGCCTGTTGTTACTGTGTGCCTGCTCGGCGCCAGACTCTAAACTGGCCCCGGTGAATGATTTTGAGCTGAGCCGCTATCTTGGCACATGGCACGAGATAGCCCGGCTGGATAACAGTTTTGAAAAAGGCCTCTCTAAAGTAACTGCGGAATACGCGCTACGCCCGGACGGAAAAGTGGCCGTGGCCAATAAAGGCTTCAACGCCAAAAAACAAAAATGGGAGACGGCGACCGCCGTGGCAAAATTCGCGGGAGACAGCAGGACAGGGGCGCTGAAAGTCTCGTTTTTCAGGCCGTTCTACGGCCACTACCTGATACTGGAACTGGACCGCGAAAATTACTCCTACGCGCTGGTCAGCGGCGGAAACACGGGTTATCTGTGGATTCTGTCCCGGTCAAAAACTCTGGACCCGAAAACTCTCGGGCAACTGCTTGCCAAAGCCAACGCCCTCGGCTTCGATACCGCCAAACTGGTATTCCCTGAACAATAAAAAAATTTCAGTTTTTATCTGACGAAGACTTCTGTGTCCCGGCGCGCCGCAACTGGCAGGTGACGGAGTACAGCGCGAAGGTGCCGGAAAGTTCCAGCTTGTCGGGCTTGGAATCGCGCGAGGCGCGAAGTTCCAGCGCCATGCCGGGGAAAACGGGCACCTCGGCCTCAGCAGTATACTTTGTGGTTTTAAGCGCCCCCATAAGCTTCGGGGGAAGCGGCAGGGGAATGCCAGCTATGCGCAGGCCCGGCGGCAAAGTGATTTCCAGCGGATACGCGCCGCCGCTTTTTTTATCGGCAAGCCAAATGGCGGCGTTGTAAGTGGCGCTGCTTTCGCTTATCTGCGATGAAAGCTCATGCCCGCGGTCGCGTGTTGAAAGGGCTATTGGAATCTGGATGACGTGGCTGGGGCCGTCGTTTTTCACATAATGCAGGTTAAGCAGATATTCGCCGGACAGTTCCGCCCCGCCGGTGAAGGCGGCGGTGTTGGTCTTTATCTTCGCATCAAGGACCGGCTTGTTCCTGTCGGCCAGGCTGAGATTCAGTTCCACTGCGGCGGGGCCGAAGCTGGTCTGCGCCGAGCCGAACCACCGCCCCTCGTAGGGTTTCAGCCAGCCGTAATCCGCAGCTGACGCCGCGCAGGCGCAAAACAGCAGTTGAAGGGAAAAAAAGAGTTTTCTCATCGGCAAAGGCCGCCCGGGCCAGCCTTAAATATAGCAAATGCCGTCGTAATTTCCCATAATGATGTTATGTCGAAAGTGGCGCTGGCAAAATGCCCGGATTACTCCGCGCGGAACGTGCGGCAGGCGCTGTTGCGCTGCCTTGAGCCGCTGGGCGGGCTGGGCTATTTCGTAAAACCGGGCATGAAAGTGGCGCTAAAGCCCAACCTGGTGATGAAACTGCGCCCGGAAGTGGCGGCCACCACCCACCCCGCGCTTGTGCGCGAACTGGCCCTAATGATACGCGAACTGGGGGCGCAAGCCACCATAGTGGAAAGCCCCGGCGGCCCTTACACAGTGCCGCGCCTGAAAGCCGCCTACGAAGCGTCGGGCATAATGGCCGCGTCCGAGGGCACGGGCCTGGAATTCAACTACGACCTTTCCGAAGCCAAGACAGACAACCCGCAGGCCAAATACCTGAAAATGGTGACAGTGTTGAAGCCGCTGAAGGACGCCGACCTGGTAATCAGCCTTTCCAAGCTGAAGACGCACGGACAGATGGTGTACACTGGCGCGGTGAAAAACATGTTTGGTGCGATAGCCGGGCCGCTAAAGGCCGAATTTCACATGCGCATGGCCGATTACGACAAGTTCGCCAACGCGATAATAGACATTTTCCTGTCGGTGAAGCCGGGCCTGAACATAATGGACGCCGTGACCGGCATGCACGGGCGCGGCGGCCCCACCGCCGGGGACCCCATACAGATAGGCCTGTTGCTGGCCTCGGACAACGCTTTTGAACTGGACCTGACCGCCATTAACGTGGTGGGGGGAAACCCGCGCTTCATCCCAATAATGAAAGAAGCCATAGCGCGCGGCCTGTGCGCGGGCGACGTGTCAGGCGTGGAAATAGCGGGCGAAAGGCTGGATGATGTAAAGATACAAGGCTTCAGGATGCCGCAGGCCGACGCGTTGAAAGCCATAACCTTCTTCGACCACCCGTTATTGAAGTCCTTCTGCGAGAAGGCCAAGCCCAAGCCCGTTTTCCTGCACAAAAAATGCGTGGGCTGCGGCGACTGCGCCGCCAACTGCCCCGCCAAGATAATAAAGATGGTGGACAGGCGGCCCCAGGCAGACCTGTCAAAATGCATACGCTGTTTCTGCTGTCAGGAACTTTGCCCCGCGAAGGCCGTGGACATAAGCCGCCCCTTCGGGTTCGGCGCGGCGATGCGCTGGGGTTCTGCCCTGCTTACTTTCATTACTCCGCTGGCCAGCCGCTTCCGGCGCAAAAAGCGCGGCTAGGCAGGCCGCGCGCTGGCAGTTACCGCCCCTTTTCCCCGAACACATCCGCCGTGTAGATGTACAGCTCAGCCGAGCCGTCGCGCCACGCCTCGGCGGGCAGGCCAGCTTTTTCCTCGCAGAGCGAATCCAGAAAAGCCTCTTTCGCGCCGAAATTCTCCCACACCTGCGGCAGATAGGTGCCGCCCTGCCGCCCGCGCCGCACCAGCACGCCGTGCACGCCTGGCCTTATGGCCGAGGCGTCGGGCACGCGCTCCAGCGGGGAAAGCACGGAAATTTCTATATCGCAGGCCTTCAGTTCGGCCTTTTCAAGCGGTGGGAAACGCGGGTCCTCGAACGCGCTTGAAAGCGCAAGGCCGCAAACGGCATCCTGCAACAGTTGCCGCGCCTCAAGCGAGCCTATGCACCCGCGCAAGCCGCCGTTTTTGTGCAGGGTGACGAAAGCCGCCGCCGGGACGTTAAACATGGTGTTTTTGGAAAGAGGCGGATGCTGGGGCTTTTCGCCGCCCAGATGCCGCTCGATGCTGTTGCGGGCAAGCGCCAGCAGTTCCTTCTTCTCGGCGGGAAGCAGGCTGAAGCCGCCGTTTTTCACCGGACGTGAACTGAAAATCCCGGCCCCGTAGCCAACCACGCGTTTTGCCTCGCCGGACTGGTCTGCCGAGGTGGCGTAGTCAAGCACCTGAAAGCCCGCAGCGCCAAGCGCAAGCGCGGCGTGTATTCCGGCGGTGACGGCGGCCGCGCCGCAGCAGACGGTGTCTAGCCCGTCCTCCCCGCGCGAAACCAGCAAATCCTCGGCCTGCATGAAATAATCGGGGTTCTTGCGCTCCACCGCTATGCCAAGGGCGCGCAATACGGAAGCGTCGGCCCGGCGGGCCAGCGCGTCGGCGGGGAAATGGGACAGGTCAGACGACAGCACCAGCAGGGCGCCGCCTTTTTTAAGCTCGCCGCCAAGGGCAAGGCCTATCTGGCGCAAAATATCGGACGAGGGGTTGTTCAGCAAAACGGGCAGTATTTTAAGCCCCTTGCGGCGCAGGCGCTGGATGAAGGGAAGCTGCACCTCTATGGAGTGTTCGCCCTCATGGGCGCGAGGCAGGTGCTTGAAAAGCGGCGATGCCGCAAGCAGGCTCTGGGCCATGTCCTCGTCCACGGCAAGGGGGCCAAGCGGCGTGGCGAACGCGCCGGAGGCGTAAAGCGCCGCGCCCGGCACGGCCACCCTGTGCGCCACCCCGGCCACGATTACGGTGCTGAAAGGCAGTTCGGCCACGGCGTTGTAGGCGCGGGCGGCAACGGGGCCGGAGTAGACGTGCCCGGCATGGGGGGCAAGCACTATGGGCATAAAATGGGGCTGGGGCTGAACGTCGGCGGCGGCAAGCAGGTCGTCTATCTGACCAGAAAGGGCATCGGGGTCGGCCTCATAAAAAGCGCCGGCCACGGCGGGGGGCCTGACATTGCGGGGATTGAAGTTTTCGGCCATACGTCCTCCCGGCGGCTGTTGCCGCGCTGGCTACCATTATAGCGCGAAAGCGTGGCGCACGGCCCGCGCGCGCCCGCTTTGGCTTGCCGGAACAGGGCAATAAATCCTAAAATGGGCATGTTGCGCCCACAGGCGCGGCACACATGGTGGTTGTAGCTCAACGGTTAGAGCGCTCGGCTGTGGCCCGAGAGGTTGCGGGTTCAAATCCCGTCAGCCACCCCAGATATATCCAGAAGACCCTTTGGCAAACATGTCAAAGGGTTTTCTGTATGTAATATCTACCTTTTTTCCGTTTAGGTGGCAGTTCGAAAGTACAAAATCCAGCATCCTAGTCAATCAAAAAGAACAGAG
>JAAYTX010000083.1 GCA_012523635.1 Elusimicrobiota bacterium | reverse complement strand
TCCAATAGTCTGCGATGTGCAGGCATAGAGAGGTAAAGCCGACGCAGACGGTCATCGGCGATGCGGGCGGAGCGTTGATTGAGCCAGAGCCCAACCTGAGCAAGCAGGGCATGGGCGCGGGCTGAGCGGCCCGGGATATGCCGGATACCTGCATTCCATGGGTATTTATTCGGTGCTTGAAGGCGGAAGCGTAAGGGAAATCAGGGCCCCGAACCCTTTACAACGTGCTGTGAACGTTTTGCGCGGGCGGATGATTTCCGTTTTTGAGCGCGCTCTCGGCGCCGAACGGGCCGCCGTGCTTTCCGGCATAACTTTGGGCGAACGCGCCTCTATTTCGCGTGAGCTTAACCGCGCCTTCCGCGATTCGGGGGCCATGCACATACTGGTGGCCTCCGGTTCGAACGTGGGCATGGTCACGTTCATCGTGTTTCTGTTGGCGCGGTTTGCGCGCGCTGGCAGGCGGTGGGCCGGGTTTGCGGCTGTGCTTACCGCCGGGTTTTACACGCTGTTGGCGGGCGCGGACACGCCGCTGCTGCGCGCTTACGTGATGTCAGTGTTCGGCACGGCAGGCTTTTTGCTGGAGCGAGAATCGGGGCTTTTGCACGGCCTGGTGCTGGCGGCGCTTGCTCTTGTTATCGCCGACCCTCAAACCCTTTTCCGACCGGATTTCCAGATGTCTTTCGCAAGCACGGCGGCTTTGCTGGTGGCGCTGTCGGTTTACAAGCCGCCCAAAGAGGGGCGGATTCTGCGGTGGTCGGCGCAGCTCTTCATCGCCGGCGCTGCCGCGCAGCTGGCGTTATTCCCGCTTATGGCGGGGTATTTTCACAGGGTGTCGCTGGCTCCGCTGCTGTCCAACTTTTTTGTAATTCCGCTGGCCTCGCTGTTGATGTCCGGCGGTTTTGCGCTAGCTCTTCTGTCTCCGTTGCCGCTTGTTTTTACGCCGCTTTCCTGGCTGATTAAGGGCTTGCTGGATTTTCTTGTCATGGTGGTGCAGGGAAGCGCGGCCTGGGGGCTAACTTTTGAAGTGCCATCGCCGGGTCCGGCCTTCACCATATGTTTTTACTGCGCGGTTTTCCTGCTGCTGCACCTGCCCGGCAGGGGCCTGTTGAAGCATTTATGGAAGCCTGCGGCGGCGGTCGCCGTTTTTTCGCTGCTTTTCGCTTTGTTCCACAAGCCTGCCCCGCAGGCGCTTGTGCTGGGGGCTGGCTACCAGCGTTCCGTGCTGTTTTCGCTGCCGGACGGGGAATTGCTTTTGTTCGGCAGCGCGGTGAACGGCGACATGCTGGCCGATGCCGTCCTGTCTAGGGGCCGCAAGCGGCTGGAAGCCCTGTTTATTTCAGGCTGCGGCGGCGATGCGCTGTCTGGGCTGGAAGCACTGTCCAGGCGCATAAAAATAAAGCGCATATTCGCGCCTTACGGCCCGGCGGATGAAAAGTACCTGCCGCTGCTGAAAAGCGCCGTGTCTCTGTGGCCGGGAGACAGTGTGCCCGCTTCAGGCTGGAAAGCAAGCCTTGAATGGCCGTTTTACCGCGATTTGAGGCTGCGGCGCACAGTCAGGCCCGGCTACAACGGTTCCGTTCCGAAATCGTATTCATGGCGGCTGGACCTGCCTGAAGCAGCGGTGGAACTGGGCGCCGGGCTTCGGGGTGCGGATATCCGGTCCAAAATGGGTGAATTTGATATAATTTTCCCGCGCGGACAGAGGGCGCGCATCATCTTTTCTGACAATATAAACATTCGCAATGATATTTAAACGCGTAGTAATATTTCACAACGAACACAAGGAAGTTTCAGTCCGGGCGGCGAAGTCCGTAAAGAATCTGCTGCGCGAGCTGGGGGTTTCTTCAGTTCTTGTTCCTTCTTGCGCGCGCGGACGCTGGCATTCAGGGGCCGACCTGGTGGTGACGGTCGGCGGAGACGGCACTGTCATACACGCCGCCCGGGAACTGGCCGGGCGTTCCGTGCCCCTTCTCGGCGTCAACTCCGGCACGCTGGGCTTTCTCAGCGCGGTGGAGATGCGCGGCCTGGGCAAGGTGCTGCGGCGCATACTGCGCGGAGCCTTTAAAATTCACGAACGGACGCTTTTGCAGGTCGGCGCGTCGAACGGCAAGAAATTCCGCCTGCGGCAGGCGCTGGCGTTCAACGACTGCGTGGTGCGCAGCGCGGAACCGCGCGCCATAACCCTGCAGGCGCAGTTCGGCGGCGGCTTCGTGCGCCATTTCGTGTGCGACGGCATTATAGCCTCTACGCCTTCTGGCTCCACGGCCTATTCGCTGGCGGCTTCCGGCCCGATAGTGCATCCCGACGTGGATGCGCTGGTGCTTTCTCCCATCTGTCCGCACTCGCTTTCCCAGAGGCCGCTGGTGCTTCCGGCGGATTCCAAGAGAATGCTGACGGCCCGCCGCGCGGGAATGCCCACGCACGCCCTGGTCAGCCTCGACGGGCAGGAACACCACAGGCTTTCCCCCGGGGAGACCATCTGCATCTGCCGTTCCGAGAAGAAGCTGCAACTGCTTGTGCCCGAGGATTACGACTATTTCGAGGTGCTTAGCCGCAAACTGAAATGGGGGGAGCGCTGAGAGATGCTGGCTTCCCTTTCCATAAAGAATTTCGCCATAGTGCAGTCGCTTTCGCTGCGCCCGTCGCGCGGACTGAACGTGTTTACCGGCGAGACCGGGGCCGGCAAATCGGTGCTGATTGAGGCGCTGGGTTTCGCGTTGGGCGAACGTTCCTATGCCGAGATGCTGCGCTCCGGCGAGCGCCGCGCCGAGGTGGAGGCCGTTTTCGAATTCCCTGCCGCGCAGGCCAGGAAGCTGGGCCTGCCCGAGGCCCGTCTTGCGCTCAGGCGCGAGCTTGACTCGGCCGGAAAGACGCGGGCCTGGATAAACGGTTCGCCTGCCACGGTGTCGGCGTTGGCCGCGCTTGGCGACAGGCTGGTGGATTTCCACGGCCAGCACGAACACCAGTCTCTTCTTAAGAAACAGAACCAGCTTGAACTGCTCGACGCCTACGGCGGCCATGAAAAGGAGCGCGGGACCATAGCCGGATTGTGGCGCGAGAAGGCCGACATCTCCTCGCGCATAGACGCCCTTAAGATGTCTGCGCAGGACAGGGAGCGAATGCTGGAGCTGTATCGCTACCAGTTGCAGGAACTGCGCGGCGCGGAATTAAGGCCCGGGGAAGACGCCGAAATAGACGCCGCTTTGCCCCGCTACAAGAACATGGAAAAACTGCGCGCTCTCTCGGAAGAGGCGTATGAACTGCTTTACGGCGCCGAAAACGCCGCCTGCGCCGGGGCTGGACGCGCCGTCAGGCTTTTGCAGGACCTGGCTTCACTGGATGAAGGGGCGGCGGACCTGTCCGCGGCGGCCTCGTCCGGGCTGACGCAGCTTGAGGAAGCGGCGCGAGAACTGTCCTCATACAAGGATTCCCTTGGCGTTGACCCGCAGAAGCTGGACGAACTGCTTTCGCGCCAGCATAAGCTGGACGGCATAAAGAAAAAATACGGCGGCACTGTTGAGGCCGCGCTGGCCAGGGCCCAAGAACTGGAGCGACAGCTTTCCGGGCTTGAGAATTTTGACGGGAACTTGCAGGAGCTGGAAAAGGCGCAGCAGGCCAATTTGAAGAAACTGCAGGCGGCCTGCGCCGCGCTGCATGACAAGCGCCATAAATGCGCGGCCAAAATGTCGCGCGAGGTGCAGGCGCAGATAAAGCCGCTGGGCTTTCCGGAGGTCCGCTTCTCGGTTTCGGTCGAGTACGAAGAAGGGGCCGTGGGCGAAAACGGGGCGGACGATGTAGAATTCCTCTTTTCCGGCAACCCGGGCTCGCCGCTGAAGCCGCTGCGCGGCATAATATCCGGCGGCGAGATGTCGCGGGTCATGCTCGGCATCAAGACGGTTTTCGCGCAGGCGGACGGAACGCCGGTGCTGGTATTTGACGAGGTGGACGCGGGCGTGGGCGGCGTGGTGGGAGGGTGTGTGGGCGAGAAGCTTCG
Source organism: Elusimicrobiota bacterium (assembly GCA_012523635.1). Taxonomy (GTDB): domain Bacteria; phylum Elusimicrobiota; class Elusimicrobia; order Elusimicrobiales; family Elusimicrobiaceae; genus JAAYTX01. The sequence continues at coordinate 49,309 of JAAYTX010000083.1, read as the reverse complement.
CCAGGCCGCCGCCGACCGCCAGATCTTCTGCGTGACCCACCTGGCGCAGGTGGCCGCTAACGGGGCCGCTCATTTCAGCATAAGCAAGCAGGCGGCGGGGGGCGGCACGTCCGTCTCCATAACCAGCCTGGACGGGGACAGCAGGGTGCAGGAACTGGCCCGCATGATGGGCGGGAAATCCGGCTTCAGCAAGGCCGGGCTGGCGCATGCGCGCGAACTTTTGAAGGCTTCAGCCGAATAAGACCGGAGGAACAAATGGAAGAGAATCATACCTGTTGCTGTGGGGAGTCCAAGCAGGACGCCGAAGCGGCGAACCGCAAATGCCTGTCCAGGCTGACGGTGGTGTTCAAGTGGGTGGCGCGCCTTGCAGTGGTGTACTATCTGTTCATGGTGGTGATGCAGTGGGTGATTTATTTTTCGCACCCGGAAATACCGAATCAAGGCTTTGGCTGGGGCATAGTGAATTCGCTGGCCCAGTTGGTTATCGGTGCTGTGGCATGGTTTGTGTTCACCGGGTTTTCGCTTGTCATCGAACGCCTGCTGATGATGAGCCAGTGCTGCGGGGAAGAGAAATGATTCGCGTCTTGGCATTGGCGGCGCTGGCGGGCACTTTGAGCGCCGCGCCCGCCTTGGCCGAGACCCTGCGCCTGTCCGACGGCTCCGAGATTCGGGGTTCAGTTATAGATGCCGGACAGGATTATTATGTGGTGGCGCAGGACAGCTCCACCATACGGGTGCCGCGCGCTTCGGTGCAGTCTGTCCAGCCTGACCTGTACTACGTGCTGCTGAAAGACGGCTCTGTTCTCAGCGGCGTGGTAAAGGATATCAGTCTCTCTCATATAACGCTTGAAACAGGGCAGGGCGTGCGTGATATAGAACGCGAATCGGTGGTGAAGCTGTCTTCTTCCCCGGTCAGTGCGCTTGCTTCTGCGCCTGCGCAGACCCAGGTTTCCACATCCCCTGTTCAGGGTTATGACGCGGCGGTTTCAAGCGCGGCCCCCGCGGCGGTCGCGCCGGTCGCAGCGGCCCCGGAGGCGCTCGCTCCTGTTTCCGCGGCGGCGGCAGCGCCGCAGTCAGCCGCGCCGGCGGTTCTTCCTGCCGCCGTGCCGCCGCAACCGGTCCAGCCGCCGGCGGCTGCAAAATCCGGTTTTATAAGGGCGGATGAACCGCCGCCGCAGATAGAGAGCTCGCCCAAGCGCAAAACCGTTTCTTCGGCCGCCGCCCGTTCTTCGGAAGATTCCGGCATGGCCCGCATAAAGCCGTGGCGGCTTTCGGCGCAGATAGGCGTCTGGAAACCGGGGCTGAAGCTGACCACCGTGTACACCAACAATGAAACGATTTCTATAAACAACGCCGGGGTGCTGCTGGGTGGGCGTCTGATGCGCGTGCTTGGCGACGGGAAATGGCAGCTGGGCGCGGACCTGGCGCTGCTGTCGCTTTCCTCAAAGGATTACGGCACCTCCGTATCCAGCATAAAAGTGTCCGGCGAGTGTCTTTCCCTGATGGCTCTGGCGGCTTACCGCGCGGCGCAGTTCGGCGCGGGCGAGCTTTACCTGCTTGGCGGGGCCGGGACGGCCAAGACAAAGCTTAACTATACCGTCACGCCCAACGGCAGCAGCGGCACGTCAAACGGTTATACGGAGTCGGCTTCCGCGCTGGAACTGGCCGCCGGAGCCGAATTGCAGGGGAAGCCGGGCGGCACGCTGTCCGGCCTTACGCTGATGTTTTACAGGAACAGCCCCGGCGGCGGCGCATTCTCCGGCTCGTCGTCCGTCACTGCGGCCATGACGGCCCGGCTGATATGGACTTTATAGGATTTGTTTTCTAAAGTAATTGTTCGGATTTTGATATGAGACGCATCGTACGGCATGCTTTGGCAACCTTCGCGGCGCTGGTTTTTCTGGCGTTGTGCGGTCCTGTCTGTGCTTTCGCGGCCGGCGCGGCGGACTCCGCGGCAGAGATAACGGCGGCGCAGCTTAGCAAGGATATGATGGCCGGAAAGTACCGGGCCACAACGCCGCTTATGTTCCGCTGGGAGCTGCTTTCGATGGACAAGCTGCGCCTGTCTCAGTGGGCCAGCATACGCCGTTACGTGTTCCGCCATCCCGAGCTTTTCTGGTCACCCGAAAACAAAAAAGGCGTAGCCAAGCCGGACCAGGGCCTTGTGCTTTCCTCAGATGAACAGCAGGCGCTTCTGCGAATGGAGGAGGCGTGCGAATCCCAGCTCCTGCGCGAGGATATTTACATGGGGGAGATGACGTTCCGGTCTCCTATCAGGACGGCTGGCTACAACGACCCGATGTCGGGCAAGCCTTCTCCGGCCGTTTCGCAGCCGGACACCGCCGCGCAGCAGCCGCGCGTGCAGCAGGAGCAGGAACCGGCCACCTCGCCCCAGCCTTCTTCCAGCGGCGGCACAATGGCGCTTTCCCAGTCTTTTGACGATTCCCGCACCGGCAACGCCGAGCTTGAATGGGCGCGCGCCCAGATGGATTCCAAGGACTATAAGGGCGCCATAGCCTCGGCGTCGCGCGCCCTTCAGCACAATCCAAAGCTGATAGAGGCCTACCGCATAAGGGCCGCCGCCTACGGCTATTCCGGCGAGCATGAGAACGCTCTGCGCGACACCACCGCCTCCCTTTCGCTTAACCCCAACGACGCTGCTGTCTACAGCATACGGGCCTGGGTGCTCAAGGATATGGGCAACTATGCCGCCGCTTATGACGACATTTCGCGCACCATAGCATTGGAGCCCAAGGCCGCCTCGGCTTATTACAACCGCGCAGTCATTCTCGAACAGATGGGCAAATATAAGGAAATGTTCGATGATATGGCTGTAGCCGTCAGCCTCGACCCGGGACGCTACTCTTCCAAAGAGGCCCGCGCCCGCGAAAAATACGAACAGCTTGTGAAAAACGGCGGCCTCTCCGGCGAAGAAAAACAGGCCGGGGCCGGCCCGCTGAAGCTTTCCAAAAGCCAGTGGAAGCTGGTGATACGCCTGCTTATGATGGCCATAGGCGGCATAATAGGCTTCCTGATTCTCAAGAAAGTGCTGCAGATAATAGAGGAGAAGCGCAAGCAGGACAAGAAAAGCCAGCCTGACATGCTGGCCCACTTCCAGATAGAGAAGCAGCTGGGCGAAGGCGGCATGGGCGTGGTGTACGAGGCCACAGACCGCATACTCAAGCGCAAGGTGGCCGTGAAAAAGCTGCGCGCCGAACTGGTGCGCGATGACAGGCGCGACGAACTTTTGCAGGAGGCCCGCACCGTGGCCTCGCTGCACCACCCGAACATAGTGGAAATCTATACCGTGCTGGAAATAAAAAACGACCTGTACCTGGTGTTCGAGCATGTGCACGGGCAGACGCTGGAGCAGCGCATCAACGTGGACGGGGCGCTGAATCTCAACGAAGCCAAGCCGATTTTCGAGAACATCTGCAAGGCGCTGGAATACGCCCATGCGCACAACATCATACACCGCGACCTGAAGCCCTCGAATATAATGATAACCGAAGCCAATGTGGTGAAGGTCATGGATTTCGGCGTGGCCCGCCGTGTTGAAGGTCCGCGCCAGAGCAAGCTGGTGGCCGGCACGCCCGCGTATATGGCCCCCGAGCAGAACCGGGGCATAATACGCAAGGAATCCGACATTTACTCTCTGGGCATCTGCCTTTACGAGACGCTGGTCGGCCATGTGCCGTGGGAAATACAGGGTTATGTCCCCGGCAGCGGCAGGATAATCCCCCCGTCCGAAGTGGTGAGAACCCTTCCAAAGGAAGTGGACCAGCTTATGGACATGGCGCTTAAAACCGACCCTGACCAGCGCATGCGCACGGCCTCCCATTTCTGGAAAGTGCTCAACTCGATATCCGATTCCTGACGCGACGCGGCGCGCTCCGGCTTTCCGCGCCTTATGCAAGATAATCTTTCACTGTTCGAGGCAGACGGCTACAGCATGGAGCCCATGCTCCGCCGCGGGGACAGGCTGGTGTTGCGCCGGGTTTCCGCAGGCGAGCTGCGAGTCGGCGACATAGTGCTTGCCGAAATTGACGGGCGGAAAGTATGCCACCGCGTAATAGGGCTGGACAGCACCGGAGGCAGCCTTTGTCTCCTCCTGCGGGGCGACGCCTCTTTTTCCCAGCCGGACCGCGTGCCTTTTCAAGCCTGCCTGGGCAAGGTGTCGTCCGTGATAAAGTCTGGCGGGGCAGTTTCGCTTGAGACATTTCCGCAGCGCGTTATTTCGCGGCTGGCCATTTACCTTTTCCCGGCGCTTATGGGCTTGCGCCGGTTTGCCGCACGGCTTTTGGGAAGATGATGGAAATAAAACTTATAGAGGATCACGATCAGGCCCTGAAGCTATGGCGCAAGCGCGGCCTGCGCGGGCTGCCTCTTGTACATGTTGACGCGCATATTGATTTCCGTGTGCCTTCCGCGGAGCGTCCGTTCACCGCGGTGTCATCCGCGCGCAGCGTTGAGGAATTGAAGCGCGGGCTGGAAGCGTCGCTGGCTTTCCTGCGTTACTCCGCCGATTTTTCGCGGCAGACGGATATCGGCAACTATATATATCCCGCCCTGGAAGAGGGCATCGTAAGCGGCGTTTACTGGGTGGTGCCCGGCACCGGCGAAGAGCTGCGGCGCGACAGGCCCCTGCTTGAAAAGATTTTGCTTTCTTCGCTGGGCTCCGGCGTCCGCCCGGTTTTTTCCGGTGAAGGTGCGTGTTGCCGCTTCCGCGGCAGAGAATTTCGGGTCTGCACTCTGGATACCCTGCCCCGCCTAGGCGGGGCGCTGCTTGATATAGACGCAGATTTCATGACTGCCGACAGCCTGCGCAACGCCGAAAATACTTCAGTTATCGGACGCAGGGCGGTGTCCTGCCCTCCGGAAAAATTATTTGTCTCTCTTAAAAAGTCCGTGCGCGCTCCGGCGATGGTTACAATCGCCTATTCCACCAACGGCGGCTTCACCCCCATGCGTTTTCGCCATCTGGCCGACGAATTGGCTTTTCTTATGTCCCCGCGCCGTTTCGGGGAGAGATACAGGCGCAGCCTGTCCGCGTCGCGGCATTTCGGCGCTTTCCTTGAGAAAGGCGGGAAAGACTCGTACTGGAAAGCGGCCGGGCTGGTATCGGCATACCGCGGCCCAGATAATTCCTACGGCATGCTCTACCTGCAAACCGGGCGGCTTAAAAAGGCTGAAATGGAGTTCGCAAAAGTGCTGGCGGCTGACCCCGAGAATCCGCAGGCGTTGTCGGGGCTGGGACATGTCGCTTTCCGGCGCCATCAATTGAACGCGGCAATCAATTTTCTGCGCAAGGCGGCTGTTCTCTCCGCGCGCGGGCGTTTTAAAGGCATCAGGGCCGACGCGCTGCAGGTGCTGGGGCAGGCTTGCCTAGAGTCCGGCAGGCTGGCTGAAGCCGCCATGGTTTTCTCCATATTGCTCGGTGCGGAGCCGCTGCGTCCGCACGCCTATTATTACGCCGGTGAAACGGCTAAAAGGCAGCGCCGCTGGGCTTTTGCCCTTTCCTGCTATCGCGCCGCCCTGCAATTGGGGCTGGCTTCCCGCAGTATTGAAGCCTCAATGCGCGCTTGCGCGCGGCATATCCGCGGGGCTATAATTAATGACGGCCTTTTCAGACGGGGCAAAGCATGAGCGACTCCAAAATCCCGCGCAGGAACAAGGACATGGTCTGCCGACAGATAGGCGGAGAAACCGTGCTGGTTCCCATATTCCGCGATTCGCGGGATTTGAACTCAATTTATACCATGAACCAGCCGGCGGCCTGGGTGTGGGACAAGATAGACGGCAAGCGCAGCTGGGGCGACATCAAGGCCATTTTGCTTAAACATTTCGATGCTACGGAAAAGCAGGCGGACGGCAGGCTGTCCGCCCTGCGCAAGGAACTGGAAGACATCAAGGCCGTCCTGTGAGGAGCCGCATATGAAAGGCAAGCCCAAGTTCACCCCCGAAATCACCAGGATAAAGCTCAACCCGGAGCAGGCTGTGCTTGCCTGTTCCTGCTATACCAACCGCCGCGCTTTCGAACCATACTGGTATGGTCCTGGATATCCGATGATGATAAACCGTTCGAACGTCTGCTTCAGGAACACCAGGCGCACCTACTATTGCAACACGCAGCGCAGTTCCTCTGTCAGCTAGGAATGAGGACTGCCGGGGTTGTTGCACTCGAAAACAGGCTGCTGTCTTCCGCGAAAAACACGCCGCTGACGGCGTATCTGGAACTTACTTACCGCTGCCCATTTAATTGCGTACATTGTTATTGCAAGAATACCTCGTCTCCCAAAGACGAGCTTTCGGCCTCGGAGTGGAAGAACCTTCTTGTCCGGCTTAAGCGCGCGGGCTGCCTCTGGATTACCTTTACCGGTGGCGAGGCGGTCTCCCGCCGGGATTTCGAGGAAATTTACCGCACGGCAAAGGAACTGGGATTTCTGGTCACGGTCTTTACTACCGGTTACCCGATTTCAAAAGCGCATCTTGACTTGTTTCGCAGCCTGCCGCCTTACACAATGGAAATTTCGGTTTATGGGGCCGCGCCGCGCGCCTACGAGTCTGTAACGCGCGTGCCGGGTTCTTTCAAGCGCGCCATGTCAAATATCCGCGCGCTTAAGGCACAGGGGCTTAACATTTCAATTAAAATGCCGTGCATGACCGCCAATTACAGGGAATTCGGCAGGGTGAAAGCCTGGGCGGAGAAGAATTTCGGCAGTTTGCGTGAGAATATCTACAATTTCTCATATGACTGCAATATTTATCCGCGGCTCGACGGCGATACTTCTCCATGCAAATATCGCCTTTACCCGGAACAGCGGCGCGAGATGCTGGCGCAGGACAGGGACGCCCGCGCCGAACACGAATGCGCCGTAAAAAGCGATGTCGTTCCCGTCGGCGGACGCAAAACCGCGCTTTACCGGTGCAATTCCTGGCGCAGCCAGCTTTTCATAAATCCGCGCGGCAGGATGAAGTTCTGCATGTTTACTGAAAAATTCAGCCGTCAGGCCGGCAAGGCGTCGTTATTGCCGGCATTCCGCGCCATGGGCAGGCAGGTGGCACGGGCCAGCACCTGCACCGACAGCCCCTGCGGCACCTGTCATCTGCGCGGCATCTGCTACAGCTGTCCCGCCGCTGCGCTGCTTGAAATGGGACACCAGGAAACGCCGGTGCCTTACTTCTGCGTGCTGGCGCATGAGGCGGCTGGCGGGGGCGTCCCTCAGTGAAGACGCTGGATTCTTCCGCGTTTCGCGCGCGGTTGGAGCGCGCGGCCAGAAAGCGCCGCTTTCCGTTGAGGGTGATGCTGGAAGTTACTTATGACTGCAATTTCAATTGTCCGCATTGCTATATTCCGCACGGCTACAGGGCGCAATACCGTAAAAAGGAAATCACTGCCCGCCGTTTTTGCGCCATCATAGACGAACTGGCCGCCGTCGGCTGCCTCCAACTCGGTGTCACCGGCGGGGAGCCGCTGCTGAAAAAAGGCATTTTCACTATTTTGAAACACGCGCGTCGGCGCGGTATGCAGACTTATCTTTATACCAACGCTTCGCTGATAACTCAGGCTACGGCGCGGAAGCTTAAAAATTGCGGCTGTGCCAAAGTTGATATTACACTGCCAGCCATGAGCAAAAAGGCTTTCGGAGCGGTCACTGGCGCACCGGATTCCCATAGGGCCGTGCTGGGGGCCGCCGGCATTCTAAGGAAAGAAGGACTGTCTTTGGGTTTTAAAACCTGCAAGCTGAAAGCCAACAGGCTGGAACTGCCCTCGTTAAGGGCGTTTGCCGGAAAATACGGCGCGCCGTGGCGGCTGGATACAGAGCATATACCGCGTCTTGACGGAACGCCACTCCCGGCGGAAATCCTGTCCGGGAAGCCCGGTTTATCGAGGACGCCGGCCTGCCCGCGCTGCGGAGCCGGGGACGTGCAGGCGGCGATAACTCCCGCCGGAGAGCTTAAAATCTGCGTGGCTGTGGATGGCCCTAAATGGAAAATAGGGCCCTCGTCGCTAAAGACATTGTGGCGGAGGCTGGATTCTCCTAAACTTAAGAGGGCGCTATTGAAGCGTTGCCCGGCCATATGAACAGTATAAAGAAAAATTTCCGCCTGCTGAACGGCAAATATTCCCTGGACCTTGATATTTGCGGCACTTTGGTGCGTATGCAAAGCCTCTTCAAGCCGGTCGACCTTCTGGATAATCCGTTCAGGCCGGAAGACGAGCGCCTTGCCTCTTTTGCAGTGCGGTCAGGGCGGCGGCCGGATGTGCTGGTCAACGTATCTGTAGCAGCCAAGCTGCCGCCCCTGCCCCGCGCCAGGGCCTTCACCACTTATCATCCCGAGGACGGCAAGGAAAACTGGAGCCTGTACCGCGCAGGTTCCCGCCACGTATTTTACTGCCCTCTCCGGGACAAAGAGCAGGTGCTGACAATTTCCGGCGATCTGAGCCGTGTGGACGCGGTGATGCTGGCCAAACGCGGCGGGGCGATGGTTTGGGATCCGCTTGATATCGTTTACGATTTTCTGCAGATTCTGCTGATTTACAGGATAACATCGCGCGGCGAGGGCCTCTTGCTGCATGCCTGCGGCCTGCGCGATACAGACGGCAGGGGTTATATTTTCGCCGGAAAATCAGGGGCTGGCAAAAGCACCACCGCGAAACTGTGGCACAGGAACAGCCGGGCAGGTATGCTCAACGACGACAGGGTGGTCGTGTTGAGGCGCGGAAACGGTTTTGTGATGTATAACCCTCCCTGGCACGGAGAGGTGGGGGGGCAGCTGAAATCCTACAACAAGCCCTCGCGCCTGGATAAAATATTTTTTATCGGCAAGGGCCGACGCAATTCCTGTAAAACTCTGGCATTCGACAGCGCGTTCCGGCATCTGTACCCGTGCCTGTTCCCGCCGTCGTGGGACAGGGCGGCTTTGTCCTCCTGCCTGGCTTTGGGCGGGGAACTGCTGTCGCGGGTGCCCTGCTGCAAGCTGAATTTCGTAAAGAACCGCAAGGTGATAGGTTTCGTGCGCGCTTTGCCGCGCTGACAGATGAGACAGTGTTCCTACCGCAATTTTTCCCTCAGCCGCGCAAAGAATCAAAAAGCGGCCGGCAACAGCGTCTGCCATTTCGAGCTTACCTACCGCTGTAACCTTTCCTGCGAACACTGCCAGACGGCCTGCTTCAGCACGCCTTCAGGATTCCGCCGCGAGCTTTCCACAGAACAGGTTTTGGCTGTGCTGGATAAAATGCGCGCCGCCGGGGTATTGTGGGTGACCTTTAGCGGTGGGGATCCGTTTTGCCGTCCGGATTTTTCTGTTATATACGCCTATGCAAAACGTTGCGGCTTCCTGATAACCATCATGAGCAACGCGCTGGGAATTACGCCTGAAATGCTGCGGTTGCTGTCGGAACAGCCGCCGTTCAGGGTGGAAGTTACTCTTAATGCCTTATCTCCGGCATTGCATGCCCGAATAAGCGGAGTGAACGGAAGCCTCCCGCAAATCAGGAAAAACCTGCGCCTGTTGCGGCGCAAAAAAATACCGTTGTTGCTGAAAGCGCAGGTTACGCGCTCGAACAGTAAAGAACTTCCAGCCCTGAAAAAGTTTGCATCCCGGCTTCGGGTTCCGCTTGACGCCTCGGCCCTGCTTAACGCCCGGCTGGACGGCGACACCGCTCCGTGCCGTCTGCGGCTTGAGCCCGGGGAATATGCCGCGTTTTACGGCGGCAGTATTGATAAGCATTCCCCTGCAACGCGCGCCGCATCGCCGTTTTTTTGCGGGGTGTTTTCCGGGCATGGTATTTCGGTCGACGCGTATGGCGATGTTTTTCTTTGCGACATGATACGCAACCCCGGGAACAGTATTTTGAAATACGGCGTTGCCCGCGCGGCGGACAGGGCGCGGGCGGCTTTGCGCCCCATCCGCTTCAACGCCAAGTCCAAATGCCGCTCCTGCGCCGGGTTCGGTAACTGCGGCTGGTGCCCGGGCCAGGCGTATCTTGAGGTTTCTTCTCCGTCGAAAGAACTTCCTTACTATTGCCGCGTATGGCAGGAGGCGGTGCGATGAAGACGCAGTTGCGGCTGTTGCGCTCGTTTTTCAGCCTGCTCAAGCCGTCCATACCCATGCTGGCTAGAGCCGGTTTTCTGGCCGTTGCCCTTATGCTGCTTGAGCTTGGCAAGCCTTATCTAACCGGAATGCTCGTTGACATGGCCGGGCGCGGCGAATTCTCGGCGTTGTTTTACCGGTATGTGGCGGCTTTGGGGGCATTATTCCTGTTTGCGGAGCTGGCCGCTGTGGGCAAGACCTTGGCCATGAAGGGCGTGACGTCAAAACTACAGTTGTCCCTGTCGGTCAAAACTTTCGCAAGCCTCTACCGCCGTCCGCTTTCCGTCAGCGCGCGCAAAAGCCCGGGCGAGAGTTTTTATCAGGCCACCCAGGATGTGGACAGGGTTTCTTCTTTCATGACGGAAACTGCCGCGCAGATTCCCTATATCGCCCTGCGGGTTCTGCTGACCATAGGCATAATGCTGAAGCTGAATCCGCAACTGGCCCTTCTGGCTGTGATTTTGCTGCCGCTTATGCTGTTGCCGCAGCATTTCCTTAAAAAGAAAATGCTGGATACCTGGGAAAGCCTGATAGATAGCGCGCAGAATTTCTATTCTCTTTCCGAGGAACTGTTTGCCGGGACATACCTGGTTAAGGCCATGGGCAGGGAGAAGGCGGCCTTGCGCCGTTTCTGCGGCCGCCTGACTGCGGCGCTGCGCATGGAAATAGCCGGTCTCAGGGTGTCGTCATGGCTGGGCATGGCTTCGCGCCTTGCCGCTTTGCTCGGCGCGGCTTTGTTCATTTTCTACGCCCTGTTTCTGATGCGGCAGGGCCTTTTGTCATTTGGTGCGCTGGCCGCGCTGGCCATTTATATCATGCAGCTTAATTCGCTGGCGGCGCAGGCGGCGGAGGCTGTGCCGGATCTAGCCCTTGGCCTGCTTTCCTGCCGCAGGCTTGAGGATATTTTCAGTTCCCCGACTGAGACGGGTACGCAGCCGGTCCCTGTGCGGGCCGGAGCAGTAGAGTTCAAGTCGGTTTCATTTGCCTATGCTGACGGTAAACAGGTTTTGAACGGGGCGTCATTTTCCGTTGAAGCCGGAAAACATACAGTGTTGCTGGGGCCATCGGGCTGCGGGAAAACCACGGTGTTCAATCTGTTGCTTGGACTTTACAGCCCGCAAAGCGGAAGTGTTGAAATAGACGGCGCCGGAGTGTCCGGGCCGCGCCCCAACATCGGCGTGGCCCCGCAGGAAAGCTATTTTTGGAACGATACTGTGCGCAATAACCTGCTTTTTGCCAGCCCCAAGGCGGCCCCTGAGGAACTGGATGCTGTGCTGTCGGTTGTCGGTCTGAAAGAATTCTCGGACAGCTTGCCGCAGGGCATGGATACGCCGCTTGGGCACAACGCCGCGACGCTTTCGCGCGGGCAGAAACAGCGCCTTGCGATAGCCAGAGCTCTGCTAACGCGTCCCGCCCTGTTGTTGCTGGATGAGGCCCTCTCATCGCTTGATATGGCAAGCGAAAGGCTGATTCTGGATGCCGTGCGGCGCGAGTATCCGGGGCTTGCCATAATTTCAGCGGCCCACAGGCCCCAGTCGGCGCTTATGGCCGACGCGGCCTGCATATTCGACGGCATGGGCGGGGTTCGCTCCGGTCTTTCTCCTGAACAGGCTCTATCCGCAAACCGATGACACAGACTGCCGCGGCAAACGTTTATCTTACCGGCGCCCGGAACGCCGTATTGCTGCGCGCGCTGGAAGACGTTCTGTCGGCCGCCGCAAAAGCCGGTATATCCGTCATGCCTATAAAGGGGGCGCTTTTGTGCGCTGTGGGAGTCTACCAGCCGGGCGAACGCGAATTCTGCGATTTGGACCTGCTGGTTAAAGCAGGCGACGCGCAGCGCTTTGCGGCCTTGCTGCCTGAGTTGGGATACGAACGTACGCGCGGCGGGTCAAATGATTTTGTGATGTCGGGGCCTGAGGGCGTTTTGTGCCTGCCCGCAATAGATATCCATACCGCGCCTTTTGAGTTCGCGCCGGATGCCGGGCTTGCCGTTTCACTGCTTTGGGAAAGCGCCAGTGAAGTTTTCTGGGGGGAAGTAAAATTCATGTCTCCGTCCGCGGAATGGCTGTTGTTGATAGCGTTGCTTAATCCGCTGCTTCACAACGGCTGTCTGCCTGGGCAGGCGGTGAACGATGCCCGCGGCATTGCGCGGCATTTTGCCGCCGACTGGGAGGCGGCGCGAGTGCTGGCCCTGCGTCTTGGGCTTGCGGCCCCGTTCGGCGCCGCAATGCGGCGGTTGGAATTGGAAAGGGTCTCCGGCGCGCGCGCCGCAGGCGGTGTTAAGGAAAGGATTTTTTTTGCGGCGGCCCGTCGCTCCGACCCGTCCAGAACGCTTCAGTATCTGTTGCCCGCGGTGCTGTCTCCGGCCAATCTGCCGCGCAGGATTTTCCCCGGCCGGGAATTTTTTGAGGCCAGGGGCGAGCCGTTTACTCTGTGGCGGAGGCTGTCGCGTCCGCTGGGTCTTATTTTGGGGTTTCTGAAGTCTTTGACGGAGCTTCGAGGCTGACGCAATCGTCCTGGCGGCGTATCATGACCAGCGCCACTATGATGAAAAGCAGCGTGCTTTGCAGCACCATCAGCGCTGCGGTGAAGTTGGACTGAACCCGCACCAGCACCAGCGCGTTTATGCCCATGCAGATGTTGAGCAGGACAAGAAAGGCCACGGCCTGCTCTATTGTGAATCCCAGCTTAAGAAGACGGTGGTGGAAATGGTCCTTGTCCACATGGTCCAGCCATTGGCGCACCGAGCGCACCACTCCGCGCCGTATTCGCGAAACGGTTATATAAATTATGTCGAATATCGGTATGCCAAGCAGTATCAGCGGTGCGCCGAATGATACCAGCGGCTTATTGGTGGCCCAGCCGTGCCACAGCGAACAGGCCCCCAGCAGAAAGCCCAGCCAGGTGCTGCCGCCGTCGCCCATGAACATGACAGCCGGGTGCCAGTTATAGAGCAGGAAGCCAAGGCAGGCCCCGCTTAGCGAAGCGGCCAGGAACACCAGGTCCCGCTGGCCAGTCCATATCCCAACGGCCATGAGTATCAGCGAGGACGCGGTTCCAAGGCCTGCGGCAAGGCCGTCTATCCCGTCCATAAAATTGAAGGCGTTTATAATGCCCACCAGCCACAACACGCTGAGCACTGCGGAAATATAGAAGCCGCCAGGCCAGTGCATCGGGAAGTCAAAGCGTACGCCGGAAATCACCACAATCAGCGAGCCTGCAATCTGCCAGAAAAGGCGGGTAAGCGAGGAAAGGCCCAGCAGGTTGTCCAGCATTCCCAGGATGAACACCACTGAGCTGCCGGCCATTATCCCGCAGAGTTCTGTTGAAAACACCATGTTGCGCAGGAACACCAGCCAGACGGCCAGAAACATCGCCGCGCCGCCGATGCGCGGTATTGGCGTTTTGTGCATTTTACGGGCGTCGGGACGGTCCAGCAAATCATATCTGTGCGCCAGCTTTATTATAAGCGGCGAAGAAATGACTGTGGTGAAGAACGCGATGAGGAAAAGGTAGAGCCAGCGCAGTCCTGTTTCCCAGCTTAGCGCGGAAATGCCGCCCTTTGGCATCAGCGGCAGGAGAATGCACAGGCATATTATGGAAAACAGCCAATACCTGCGTGGAAGGCGTGCGCTCATGTCTCAGAGGCCGACGAGAAAGTCCAGCGAAAGGCGTCCCGTCTGGAACGCTTCGGCGTACTTGCACTTGTTCTGGTTGCCGCGGTAGATTGCCACGCTTTTGGCGCTTTCCAGTATGGACAGGTGCGGGACGCGGGTTTTGTTGACCTGGCTGGCATGCAGTTTCAGCAGCTTAAGCTTGTCGTTGATTGCGGAACTGATGTCCGCATAGATGCCGGGCTTGAAATTGAGCGTGCTGGGGCCTTCGTAGAAAAGCATATTTTGCAGATGGCGGCCTGCGGTTATGGCGGCTTGGGCCACCGCACGGTGGTCCTGGTGCGTGTCGTCCCAGTAGTGTGAGAGCAGGATGTCCGGCTTTATGGCCTGCACATGTCTGTCTATGGTCTTGATAAGCGTTCTGTCCGGCGGCAGTTCAGTGTCGTTGAAGCCGCCCCAGTGCAATTCGGCGCGCATGAAGTCCGCGCTGTGCTCCTGCTCGTGCCTGCGCACCGGCGCGCTGCCGCCCTGTTCCCCGCCGGTCATCACCAGCAGGTGGGCGCTCCATCCGCGCTTTGTCAGAAGGCGGAGCAGGCCTCCGCAGCCGAATTCAAGGTCGTCCGGGTGGGCGCCTATCGCCAGTATGGTGCGGTTGCTTTTCATGTGTTCAGGCAACCGGGGTGCCGTCCAGCGTTTCCACCGCTTCCTTCACCATTTCCGGGGTTACCAGTTTCTGGTCGGCCGAGAAGGCCGCCATCATGGCCATGTGGCAGATGTTGTTTATCCAGCGCGGTATGCCGCCGGAACGCTGGAAGACCGCCTCCAGCGCCTCATCGGTGAAAATCTGGTTTTTGGCGCCCGCCGCGGAAAGCCTGTGCTGTATGTAGCGGACAGTGTCTTCCTGGTTGAACGGGCCGAGGTAATATTTCATGCTGACGCGCTGGTTGAACTGCTTGTTGGATTCCAGCTTTCCCTTGAGTTCCGGCTGGCCGGAAAGCAGCAGCGTTACCAGGACACGGTTGTCGGTCTGGAAATTGAGCAGCAGGCGCAGCTCCTCGAACACCATGTTGTTCTCTATGGCGTGCGCCTCGTCTATCACTATAACCGGGTGCTTGCCGTCGTTGTTTATTTCCGTGATGGTCTTCTGCAGGCACATCAGTATGTCGCCTTTCTGCGTGGGGATTTCCGAGCTGGACAGCCCGTAGAGTATCATGCGCAGTATGTCCACCTCGCTCAAACGGGGGTTGGTGACCAGCGCGAACTTGTATCCTTCTTGTTCAAAGCGCCTGCGCAGAGAGTGCATGACGAGTGTTTTCCCGCAGCCGTACACGCCCGTGAGCACGCCGCACACCTTGTGCGACTGCAGGACGTAGCCCATGCGGGAAACGGCCTCCGCGTGCTCCTCGGACTCGAAGAAAAAGTCCGGGTCGGGAGTGTTTTCAAAAGGAAGGCTTTTAAGGCTCCAGTGTTGCTTGTGCATTTATTTTAACGCCGCCTTGATTATATGTGTCCGGAGCGTGGAATAGCACGGGAAAAGCAGGCAGTTGGCATCCGGCCGGAAAAAATTCGACTGTTACAATTTTACCATATAGGACAGGCAGCCTGCGTCGCGGGAGGATCAGCGCAGCCCTTCCACAACCCAGCTGCCGTTCTTTTTAAGCAGCTTGTCCAGGTCTTCGAAAAGCGCCTGGCTGAGGTCGACCAGCTTGCCGGTGTCAACGTTAACCTGTTCCTTGGGGGAGAGCTGTAGTTGGAGGTACACGGGCACGCCGCCTTTGTGCTGGTCCAGCAGTTTTTTAAGCGCCTTAAGTTCCTCCTCCTCCATGCCCGACGGGGAGAAGGTTATGAGCATGTTGCGCCCGTATTTGGCTATGGCCTGGTAGAGAGGGGTTATCTCGTCTGCTGAAATTTCCATCACGGGGTTCTCTTCGTCCGACTGGGAACGCGCCTTGCCCGAAACCACCACTATGGCGTCGGTGCTGATGGCGTGGCCGTTTTTGGCGAAGCTTTTCGGGAAGGCGTTGACAGTGATGCTGGCGCTCATGTCTTCCAACTCGATTTGCGCCCAGGGCTCCTTCGTCTTTTTGGATTGGCGCTTGAGCACCTTGGAAATCAGGCCCGCGACACGCACCGGGCCCGATGCCTTGCCCTGAAGCACGTCGTCTATCGAGCAGTCCGACGCCATTTTTATCTGGCGTTCCAGCTTGGCCAGCGGGTGTCCTGAAAGGAAGAAGCCGAGCACTTCCTTTTCGTTGCTGAGCAGGGTGCGCTCGTGCAGCGGCTCTGTCGGCGCGGCTTCTGCGGCGTCCTCGTGGAAGGACATCTCAAGGCTGGAGCCGAAAAGGTTTTCCTGCGCCGAGGCCAGCTCTTCCTTCATTTTGTTCATGCGCAGCAGAGTTCTTTCCAGCGCGGCCATAAGGGCGGCGCGGCTTTTTTCCGGCGGCAGCTGCGGCATCAGCGAATCCAGCGCGCCGGCCTTTATCAGCGACTCGAAAGTTTTCTTGTTGGCCTGGCGCAGGTCCACCCGCATGCAAAGGTCGTCCAGGCTCTTGAACGGGCCGCCGCTTTCGCGCGCTTCCATTATGGATTTCGCGGCTTCATAGCCCACGTTTTTAACGGCCTGCAGGCCGAAGCGTATCTTTTTGGAGCCTTCCTCCACGCTTTCGGCGCTGAAATCTATTTCCGAATGCTGCACGTCAGGGCCAAGCACCGCTATGCCCATGTCCAGCGCTTCGTTCTTGTAGGTGACAATCTTGTTTTCCTTGTCTTCGGAACCTATGGCGTTGTGCCCGATTTCCGAGGTCAGCGCCGAGGTCATGAATTCCACGGGGTAGTTGGCCTTCAGGTATGCCGTCTGATACGAAACCAGCGCGTAGGCCACGGAATGCGACTTGTTGAAGCCGTAGGCGGCGAATTCCGCCATCTGGCCGAAGATTTTGGACGCGATTTTGGCCGGGATATGGTTCTTTTCGCAGCCGGATAGGAAATCGTTTTTCGCCTTTTCCATCTTCTCGGCGATTTTCTTGCCCATGGCCTTGCGCAGGTCGTCGGCCTGCGCGGGCGTGAACCCGGCCATGGCCTTTGAGATGTTCATGACCTGTTCCTGGTAAATCATCGTGCCGTAGGTCTCTTTCAGTATGGGCTCAAGCGAGGAATGTTCGTAGGTGATTTTCTTGCGGCCGTGCTTGCGGGCCACGAATTCATCGTGCATGCCGCTTTTCATGGGGCCGGGGCGGTAAAGGGCCACAAGCGCCGAAATGTCGCTGAACTGCGAGGGTTTTAGCGCCCTCACCAGTTCCTTCATGCCTTTGCTTTCCAATTGGAACACGCAGGTGGTTTCCCCCGCCCGCAGGAGGTCGAAGGTTTTCTGGTCGTCCATCGGGATTTTCTGTATGTCTATGGTTATCCCGCGAGTTTTCTGCACCAGTTCCACGGTTTTGTCTATGACGGTCAGGGTGCGCAGGCCCAGGAAGTCTATTTTCAGCAGGCCCAGCCTGTCCAGCGTGCGGCCTTCGTATTGGGTGGTGATCACCTCGCGCGAGCCTCTGGCCAGCGGCGTGTAGTGCATCACCGCCTCTTTTGTCACCACGGTGCCCGCCGCGTGCACGCCGGTATGGCGCTTGAGGCCCTCTATCTTCATGGCGGCGTCTATCACTTTCTTTATTTTCGGGTCGTGCGAAAGCCTTTGCAGTTCCGGCACTTCGTTGAGAGCGCGGTATATTGTTATGTCGCCGGGGATGTGTTTGGTGATGGCGTTGGCTTCCTGCGGCGGCATGTTCATCACGCGCGCGACGTCCTTTATCGCCAGCTTGGCCTTAATCGTTCCGAAAGTCACTATCTGGGCCACGTTGCCTTCGCCGTATTTCTGGCGCACGTATTCTATGACGCGGCCCCTGCCTTCGTCGGAAAAGTCTATGTCCAGGTCGGGCATGGATTTGCGGCCCGGGTTGAGGAAGCGCTCAAATAGCAGTCCGTTCTCCAACGGGTCCACCCGGGTTATATCCAGCGAATATGCCACCAGCGAGCCGGCGCCGCTGCCGCGCCCGGGGCCCACGGGTATGCGCTGCTTTCTGGCATAGGTGATGAAATCGCTGACTATCAGGAAGTAACCCGGGAATTCCATGCTGATGATGGTCTTCAATTCATCCCGCAGTCGCTGGGCGTATTGTTCCGGTATCTCTCCGCCAAGTTTTTTCTTTAGCCCTTCATCGCAGAGCTTTTCCAGGTACTGCGCTTCGGTGAGGTGCTTGAAGCCTTCCGGAAGCTCGAAAACAGGCAGTATGAACTTGCCGTGCGGCACGTCCACGTTGCAGCGCATGGCGATTTCCACTGTGTTTGCTATGGACTGGGGCGTGTGCGCGAAGAGCTTCTTCATTTCGTCCGCCGATTTGAAGTAAAGCTCGTGCGTGGTCATGCGCAGGCGGTTGGGGTCGTCCAGCGTGTCTCCGGTGGAGATGCAGAGGTGGATGTCGTGGGCCTCCCAGTCTTCCTTGCGCAGATAATGGCAGTCGTTGGTGGCCACCAGCGGTATTCCGGTGCGTTTGGCCACCTCAAGCAGCCCGGGCATGGCTTTCTGTTCGTCGGGTATGCCGTGGTCCATCAGTTCTATGTAGTAGTTGCCCGCGCCCAGTATGTCGCGGTATTCGGCGGCCAGCGCGCAGGCTTTGTCCAAGTTGCCGGACAGGCAGGCCTGCGCCACATGGGACTTGAGGCAGCCGGACAGCGCTATCACGCCCTTGGAGTGCGCGGCCAGCAGTTCGCGGTCTATGCGCGGGTCGTAGTAAAACCCGTCGATGAAAGCCTGCGAAATCATGGCCATGAGGTTCTGGTAGCCGTCCAGGTCCTGCGCCAGAAGGGTGATGTGGCCGTTGGCCCGCTGCTCGTTCTTTTCCTTGCGCGAGCCGGGGGCTATGTAGAATTCGCAGCCTATGATGGGGTGCACGCCGCATTCTTTGGCCGCGAAATAGAAATCCGCCGCGCCGTACATGTTGCCGTGGTCGGTGATGGCCAAGGCTTTTACGTTCTTCTGCAGCAGGCCTTTAAGGAACTCCGACGGCTTGCCGTCCTCGTCGGTTATCTTCAGCATGCCGTCTAGCAGCAAATATTCGGAGTGGTTGTGCAGGTGTATAAATTCTGAGGATTTCATAAAATATTTTTACCAAGGAGGCAGCATGCCTAACCATATTAAACTTATAGAGAAGGGTCTTTGCAAAAAACGCCTATACAAAGGCGGAGCGGTGAATTTCAATGTGGACAAGGTTTTGCTGCCAAACCGCAAGACGGCTAACCGCGAATATCTGGACCATCCGGGCGCCGTCGCCGTGCTGCCTGTGCTTCCAAACGGCAACATACTTATGGTGCGCCAGTACCGCTACCCCGTAGGCGAAGCCACCTGGGAGATACCGGCCGGAAAAATGCACGGGCCCAAGGACAGCCCTGCGCTGCGTGCGCGCTGCGAACTGCAGGAAGAAACCGGGTACACGGTTTCAAGCCTGAGCAAGCTGATAACTTTCTGGCCCTGCTGCGCTTTTTCAAACGAACGTCTGCATATTTATCAGGCCAGCGGGCTTAAGCCCGGCCCGGCCTCGCCCGATGACGACGAATTCCTGCGGCCCGGCGAATTTTCGCTTAAGCGCGCCATGGCAATGGTGCGGAGCGGAAGGATAAAAGATTCCAAAACCATAATCGCCCTGCAGGCTTTGGCCTTGAGCCGCCGCTGATGAAGCTTCTGATACTGGGGGGGACCAGGTTTTTCGGGCGCGAGCTTGCGCTGCGGCGCGCCGCGGCCGGAGACCAGGTGACGGTATTCTCGCGGCGCTGCCCGTGCGAGGACTTGCCGCGCGCGATACGCCAGATTCCCGGTGACAGGAAAAGCGCCTCAGACATGGCTGCGCTTTCCGGCGAACGGTGGGATGCAGTGGTGGACAATATCTGTTTTTCGGAAGAGGACGTCCTGCTGGGCATGGAGACGGCTGGACTGCGCGCCGGGCTCTGGATAATGGTAAGCACGGGCGATGTACACCTGGCGGTAAAGGGCGCGAAATCCCCGTTTACGGAAGACCAGTGCGCGCGCCTGACGGAACTGCCGCAGGACCAGGCTGACCCTTACGGTTTCGGCAAATTGCGCGCTGAAAAAGCCCTGCTTTCCAAGTTCCGGGGCGAAGGATTCCCCGCCGTAATAGCGCGGTTCCCGATAGTGATAGGCCCGCGCGACCCTAAGCTTCGCGCCTATTCCTACTGGCTGCGCATGGCCGACGGGCACCCTGTGATAGTGCCCGATGGCGGTGCGGCCTACCGCCGCTATATCTGGAGCTCCGATGCTGCGCGGGCGCTTGAAACCTTGATGCTGTTCCCCGAAAAAAGCGTCGGCGAAACCTTTCATTTCGGCGAGTCGGCCCCGCTGGCGCTGTCTGAATGGCTGGATATTTCGGCGGCGCTGTCCGGGGTGGTGGTGCAGGCCGCCGACATAAGTTCCGAATACCTTTCTGCGGCGGGTTATGACCTCGCCTGTTCGCCATACTGGACGGCGCGGGATTATGTGCTGGGCATCTCCAAGGCCGAAAATGTCTTGGGCTGGCGCTCGACCCCAATACGCCAGTGGATGGAAGATGCCATGAGCTGCTATTTCGAGGACTACGACGGCCCCAAGCCCGGCAACTACGCCTGCCGCGCCAAGGAACTGGAGCTGATTTCGCGCTGGCTGTCAGAGGGGGGGCGCCTGCGCCCTATGCCGCTGGGCAGCCTGCCGGAAAGCGGCGGTTTGCTAAAATAACTCACTATGAAAAAACAAGACGCCGCCAAACGCGCGAAGAAAATCAAGCTGGTCCTTATGGATGTGGACGGGGTGCTTACCGACGGGCATATGTACCATGTCCCGGGCCCCGAAGGGCACATGGTGGAATTCAAGGGCTTTCATGCGCTGGACGGTATAGGCCTGCGCCTGCTGCGCGTGTTCGGGGTGCAGACAGGCGTGATAACCGGGCGCAGGTCGCCCGCCACGGAAGGCCGCGCGCGCAGTCTTGGCATGAGGTATATTTTCATGGGGTTTCTGGCGAAGGTGCCGCCTTACGAAAAGATTCTGGCGCAGGCCGGCGTGAAGCCAGAGGAAGTGGCCTACATAGGAGACGACTGGACAGACATTCCGGTCATGAACCGTATCGGGCTGGCCTGCGCACCGGCCAATGCGGTCCCCGAAGTGAAGAAGAAGGCTCATTATGTTTCGCTCCAGCGCGGCGGTTCCGGCGCGGTGCGCGAAATATGCGAGTTCATACTGAAAAGCCAGGGGCGGTGGCCCAGGGTAATGGAGATGGTGGAGTCGGGGCAGTGGGATCCACTGCCCAGGGAAACACCAGTAGTGGAAAATGCCCATCATTAGCCCTCTGGAACTGTTCTCAGCCCTGTTTGCCGGGCTGGCCACTTTCTTTTCTCCCTGCGTACTGCCGCTGATACCGGGCTATCTGTCGCTGATTTCCGGCTTAAGCGCCGCCGAGATATTGCAGGAGCAGGGGCCTTCCCCCGAGAAGCGGCACAGGGTTATGCTCTCGGCGACGCTGTTTGTGTCCGGGTTTTCCTGCGCTTTCGTGCTGCTGGGCACCACCGCTTCAATGTTGGGCGGTTTTTTCCTTAATTACGGCAGGCAGGTGGAAATAATTTCCGGCATATTGCTGCTGTTTTTCGGGGCGTATCTTCTGGGTCTTTTCAATTTCGTGTTTCTCAATTATGAAAAACGCTTTTCCCTTCATAAATTCAAGCCGGGGTATTGGGGCGCGCTTCTGATGGGCTTTGCCTTCGCGCTGGGCTGGACGCCGTGCATAGGCCCCGTGCTGGCAGGCCTGCTGGCGCTGGCCGCTTCCGGGGATACTGCGTGGAAGGGCGCTTTGCTTTTATTGGCCTACTCTATGGGGCTGGGCGTTCCGCTGCTGCTTGCCGCGCTTGGCGCCAGAAAGCTGGTGAACCTGGCTGCGAAGCACAGGCGCTTGCTTGCTTACGGAGAGCGTCTGGCTGGAATTGTTTTCGTAGTGATAGGAATCATGCTGCTGCTTAGCGGAAAAATGCCGCTTTTGAAGAACATCCTGCCTGTCTGATTTCAGGAAAAACTAGAAGAACCAGGGGTACGGGTAGTCCCGCTCAACCGCTTTGACGTAAAGGAGCGACGCGACTATCTGGTCCGGCCTTGCCGCGCGGTAGGCGGAGAATGCGAATTCCAAAGTCAGGTCAGAATCGTTGGAGGAGCTTTGCAGGACAGTTCCGGCCAGCTTCCCGCCGGACTGGAAGACGTGCCGCGCGTTCAGCAGGCCGCCCAGGTTGCCGAAAACCCTGCGCAGCGGCTTGAGCTGCGGGGCGATGTCCACTAATTCAAGCGCGGCGGGGGCGTCGGCGGAGGCATGTACCTGCCACGCTCCGGCAGTGGTTTTGGACAATTTCCCGACAAGATTTCCTTCTGCGTTTTTGAACTGCGCTTCCGAGCGCGTGCCGGAAAGCTCCAGTACTATGTTTGACTGCTCATCGCGTATCTGGAGCGTGTATTCCTGCTCAAGCCGCAGTATCAGGCCGACTGCGGCGACCGCCAGGAAAAGCAGTTCCGGAAACGAAGCCAGCACAGCGCCGCCCGGAAGCGGCAAAAGGATGTGCGCCAGGTCCAGTCCTATCATATAAAGGCAGGTCCAGGCGAATTCAAAGGCCAGCAGCGCGTACAGCGCATATGCCGCCAGTTTGTCCAGCAGGCAGTTGCAGGAAGCGCAGTAGCGCGCTCCGTCCGCGCCGGAAAAATCGAAACGGCGTTCCAGCCCCCGGTCCGAGACATGCAGAGCGTAGGGGAAATTATAGTCAGGAGGCGGATTCTGCGGCGGAGCTTCCACGCGCGCAACGGGGGGAAGTTTTTTCGCGGCTGACGAAGCGTAAACTGTTCCGGCTCCCCAAAGCGCCAGCAGTATGGCCAGCGGCGCCAGCGGAAGCGGA
Organism: Elusimicrobiota bacterium; assembly: GCA_012523635.1. Lineage (GTDB taxonomy): Bacteria > Elusimicrobiota > Elusimicrobia > Elusimicrobiales > Elusimicrobiaceae > JAAYTX01. Next base: position 26,636 of record JAAYTX010000083.1, on the reverse strand, counting down.
GTCCGCGGATATAGAGGCGTTTTATCAGGCCGCGCCGGTTGTTCCGTCGCGGGCGCGGCGGGCTGGGCCGATTCCGGCACCGCAGGCGCGGACTGTTGTGCGGGCGCGGCGGTATCTATTGCGGCCCCCAAAAGGTTATTGATCGCTTCTGTCGAAGCGGGGGCGGGATAGGCTGGTGCCGCCGGCAGGGGCGGAGGTTCGGCGGTTTTTGGCTTGTATTTGCGCTGCACCGGTGCCGCCGCTATCTCCTCGCCGGGCCTGTGCAGGGTCTGCATTGTGCGCAGAAGTTCGTCTTCTTTCATTCCTACGGCGGATATGGCGAAGGCCATTCCGCCCAGGTTGAAGAAGCCTGCGGCCACGTCGTCGTTGCCGCCAAGATATACGGCATAAATCATCAGCGGGCCTGACGGGAGGCGGAATTCCTTTGGCTCGCCGGGTACGGCGTAGCCTTTGCTGCGCAGCGACAGCAGTTCAGCCTGCAACAAAGTCCGCAGCTGGTCGATGTCCGGGTTTTCATCCATGCGGCTTATGGAGAATGAGGCCCCGTTCGCTTCCAGGTTCAGCACGTTTTCGGCAGAATCAGCTTCCTGCGCCGCCCAGCGCGGCCCGAATTCCAGCATGAATTTTTGATCGGAACTTGTGAAGGTGGCGGCATTAAGCGGCAGGGCGCACGCAAACAGCACAGCGGCCAGCGCCGCGGCAAAAAAACCATGTCTGAATATGTTTGCGCGCTCTCGCATTCCATGCATAGTATAACAATAATGGGACGGGCTAGGCCAAACTGTTCCGGCAGGCGGCGTCCGGCGGGCTGGAAATGCGGAATTGTATTCTGTTAAACTGTGAGCCGGGAGGATTTTGCCGCGGATGAAAGACGTGATGGCGCAGTTTCAGTCCTGCATGACATCAGGCCACGCTTTTTTCGAGCAGGGGCGCGTGGACGACGCCATGTCGCAGTATCGGGAGGCGCTTAAATTCCGCCCCGATTCTTCCTCCGCGCACTGCTCGCTCGGGTCGGCGCTGATACGTAAAAAACTTTTCAGCGAGGCTTCCGCCGAGCTCAAAACCGCTCTTGACCTTAATCCCGGTCTTGTAATCGCCTACTACAATCTCGGCATAGCGCTTGAAAACCTGGGCCGCTATCAGGAAGCCTATGTGGCTTATGCAAACTTCGTGGGCCGGGCCGGGCCCGAGTACGCCAAATTCACCGAACACGCCAAGACGGCCCAGTTGCGGATGCAGAAGTCTCCCATTTACCACGCGTCGCAGAAACTTTCCGGCGGCAAGCTGGCCTGGGAGCAGGGCGACGTCATAAACGGCATCTACGAGGTGCGCGGAGTGCTGGGCGTCGGCGGTTTCGGCACAGTGCATAATGTTTACCACAAGGGCTGGGGCACTGAGCTGGCAGTCAAATCTCCCGCAGCTAGCATACTTGACGACAAGGATTCAATGTACCGCTTCTTCAAGGAAGCGAACATGTGGGTGGGCCTGGGCCTTCATCCGAACATCGTTACCTGCTATTTCGTGCGCCTGCTGGGTATGCCGCGCATCTTCATAGAATTTGTGGAAGGCGGAAGCCTGGTGCCCAAAATCGCCAGGACGGACGCGCCGCTGAGCCTTGAAACGGCCCTGGACTATGCCGTGCAGATTTGCCGGGGCATGGAATACGCGCATTCGATGGGCCTTGTGCATCGCGACCTCAAGCCCGGCAACTGCCTGCTTAAGGCCGATGGAACCCTTAAAATAACGGACTTCGGCCTGGCCAAGGCCGAGCAGCAGGAAGAAGATTCCCCCGCCGTTCCTACTGGAGCGGGCCCGGTTTCAGTACGCATGGGAGCCACGCAGGGCGGCCTGGGCACGCCCGAATATATGGCCCCGGAGCAGTGGACCTCGGCCGGCACGGCCGGGCCGGCCGCCGACATATGGGCCTTCGGCGTGATGGTGTATGAATTTTGCACCGGCGTCAAACCCTTTGTGCTGCAGGAGAAAGAGACTCTTGAGGCATTTTACGCAAGGCTCTATTCAATCGGCTGGGCGGCTACGCCGCCTGAACAGCTCCGCGCGGACCTGCCTCAGGACCTTGCCGGCGTGATAAAGCGGTGTCTGAGTTGCCCTCTGGACCAGCGTCCCCAGGGATTTGCTGAAATACGCCGCGAACTGGAAGGGCTGTATGCCCGCATGTTCGGCAGGCAATACCCAAGGCCTTATATCGGCGCGGCTCCGCTTTTGGCCGACACGCTGGTCAACCAGGGCGTTTCGATGGCCGACCTTGACCGGCGGGACGAAGCCCTGCGCCTTTTCGGCGAAGCTTTGCGCATGGACCCTACAAACGCGGGCGCCTTGTACAACCAGGGCCTGTTGCTTGCCGTAAACAATCCCGGCTCTTTAGAAGGCCTGTCCGGCCAGCTTGCGGAAAGCGCGCGCATGCGCCCTTGGGACTGGCTGCCCCTTTATCTCTCCGGACTGCTGGCGGCCAAGCGCGGGGACACAGGCTCGGCGTTCCGTTTTCTGAACGGCGCGCTGATGCAGCGCCACGGCGTGAACCAGGAAGTGCTGGCTGCGGTAAACAGGCTTAAAACCTCTGGTGGAGCCTCTCTGGAACTTGGTTTTGTCAACGTCAAGCCGCGCGATGCCAAGGAAGAAAAGCACAATGAAACCGTTTTTCTGGCGCTGGTGCGCGATGCGCAGACCCGCATAAACGCCAATCAGGGCGAGGCGGCCCGCTCTCTTCTGCTAAAGGCGCGCGCAGTGCCCGGCTACGAGCACTACCAGCCCATAATGGACCTGCTGGCTTCGGTGGAGGCCAAGTCCGTCCCGGACGGCATCAATTCGCTGGATTCATCCGGCACGCTTACGCTTAATTCAGGCGCTGTGGAGTCCATAGCTCTGCTGGGCGACGGGGCTTCCTGCGTCGTGGCAAGCGCGGACGGTTTTGTCAGGCTGTGCCGGCTTTCGCTGGGGGATTGCGGGCGGCTTATCAAGGCGCATGACGGGGCCTGCCACGGCGTTGCCCTTGCGGGTGAAAGCCGGGCTGTTTCCGTTGGGGCGGACGGTTTGGGCAAGGTGTGGGACCTGTCCACCGGCTCAAACGTGATGTCATTACGCGGCCATTCCGGGCCTGTGAACTGCGTCAGCGTCACACGCGACGGGCGTTTCGCCGCGACAGGTTCTGACGACGGCACTGTCAGGCTGTGGCGGCTGTCTGACGGCGCGGTAGAAACCACTTTTCGCGGCCATTCCGCCGCGGTGACGGCGGTGGGCATAACCACCTGTTCCAAACACACCGTTTCGGCCAGCAGGGACAAGACTTTGCGCGTTTGGGAAACGGCTTCCGGCAGATGCGTGCGGATGCTGCGCGGGCACCGCGCCGCCGTAGTAAGCCTGCATGTGCTGCCGGACGGGCGGCACTGCGTATCCAGCAGCGTGGACATGAGCATGCGGCTGTGGGAATTGAGCACCGGCCGTTGCCTGCTGGAGTTTTCCGGACAGGCTGGGCGCATCGGCGCAATGGTCGTTTCGCCGGACGGGCGTTTCCTTTTTGCGGGCGGCGTGGATTTGCGCGTGTGGGACCTTGCGTCGGGCCGTTGCCTGCTTACCGTCCCGGTGGCGGGCAAGGCTCTGGTGTCGCTTACGCTTTCGCGGGACGGCAGGATGCTGGTTTCAGGCCAGGCCGACGAGTCGGGGCTGCTGCATGTGTGGACGCCGCAATGGCGCACCGTGTTCCCGGCCGCAGCCCCGTGGCACGAGGGCGCTTTGCCTTATCTTGAGAATTTCCTGGAAAACCACCGCCCCTTGGCAAAGGATGGCCTGACGCGCTACGGTACCGCCTCCTGGACAGACGCCGATTTTGCCGAACTCACAGCCGACCTGCAGCGCAGGGGATACGGCTGGCTGGCCCCCGAAGGGGTGTTCAAGAAGCTTGTGGAACTGAATGTTCATGTCCAGCGCGAAAAAGGCGCAGCCGAGAGAATGCGCGTCGTGCGTCGGCTTGTGAAGTGGGCTCCGGTCCTTTATCGCGCCGCCGCGATAATCCTGCTGATGGCTGTGGCCGGAAGCCTGTATCGCTGGTATTACGTGGAGCAGAAACTGTCCGCCGCGCGCGCTGAAGAGAACAGGATTCAGAAAGAAAATGTGGACCGGCAGCTGCGTGAAAGACTGGCCGCAAACATGGCGGCGCGCGACGCTATGGAACGCAAACAGCTTAGTGAAAAGGATGCGCAGAAAGCGGCGCCCGTTGTTAAGGATGATGCCGAACGGCAAAAACGCCAGGCCAGGGAACTGGCGCTGAAGCAAAGGGCGATAGATTATTTCATGGCGCAGGGAAGGGAGTTCGGCTCCAAAGGGCGCAAGGCGGAGGCGATCGCGGCTTATAAAAAGGTCAAGATTTTAAGCGAGCCCGGTAATAACGCGGCGCTTCTTGCCGAGGTGGAGATAGCGCTTGGCCCTTTGCCTGATTCCGCCATCCAGCCGCCCAAGCCTGCCCCAAAACCAAAGGGTCAGGAAAAGAAGAAGGGCGAGGACGGGACTCCGGATTTGCTGATTCGCCCAAACGACGCTGGTTTTGTCGCGGACGAGGGCGCTCCAATTTCGTCCGCGACTCCGTGAAAAAGCCTTGAAATTTATTTAAAGAGGGTTATACTTCTTTTGAGGCACTTAAGCACCTTACTAAACAAGGTTCAGCTGGGTGCCTCTTTTCTGTGCTAGTGCGCCTGTTGTTTAAGCGGGGTTTCGTTCCAGAGAGTGTACATCAGCACGGCGCCCGCCAGCGAGAACGGAATCAGCAGCCACACCCATATTCCCCAGCCGTAGGAATCAAGCATCCTGCCCAGCATCATGGCGGAGATGCCCGATGCCAGATACTGCACGCCGTCCAGCAGTCCCGCAGCCGTCGAAGCGCCCTTGCTTCCGCCGAAGTCCATCGAGGCGGCGCCGGACAGCATCCCGTGCACGCCGAATATCCAGACGCAGCAGACGCCTATCATTATGGAAGCGGCCAGCGGGCTTGAGACCCGGCCCAGCAGCACCAGGGAGGCAATCTGCGCCAGATAGAAAAGGAAGGCCACGGGCGGCCGCCTTGACTGGAACACGCGGTCGGACAGATAGCCGCAGATAAGGCCGCCGATTATGCCGCCCACTGTCACGCCTATCGTGGCTATGGAAAACAGCGCCGAACCGTGATGCACGGCGTGGCGTTCGGCCAGGAAGGCCACGAACCAGAACATCAGGCCCTGCCGCACGAAGCCGGTGCAGAATTCCGAGACCGCCAGCGTCATTATCACTTTGTTGCGCAGTATGCGGTTCACGACGAAGCTCAGGTCCACCGGTTTGTTTTTGTCGGCGTCGTCGGCGCTGGCGTCGCCGGTGTGGAGTTCCTGGAACCCCGCCTCCACCGGCGTGTTTTTTACTAAAAAGTAGTCCACGGCGGCCATGGTGGCCATGCACACCGAGGGTATGAGAAATACCATGTACCAGCTCATATTGGCCATTATCCAGCCGCCAACGGTCATGGCCAGGAAATAACCGCTGGAAATCATGATTCCGAAAATTCCGCCGAACACGCCGCGCTCGCGCACGTGGAACCAGGCCGAGTTTATCTTGACTATGGACACGGCGCCGAAGGACTGGAAGTAGCAGTTCACGGCGTAAAGGAGCGACATCCCCACAACAAGCTTGGTCTGCCAGCCGTTTAAGAAGAGCAGGCCTATGAGGAGGTTCAGCACGGCCGCGCCTGCCGCGCCTATCAGTATTGCCTTTTTCCCGCCTATGCGGTCCGACAGCGGGCCGTTGAGCGTCACCGAGAGGGCGTAAGTCCAGAAGCCGGCAGTGCCGATTATGCCGAACTGTTCCTTGCTCAACTGGAACATGTCCATCATCGTCTTGCTGGCGACGTTGAGGTTGTATCGTCCCATGTAAAGCGTGGCGTAGGTCAGGCCCAGCGGAAACCAGACCAGAAAGCGGCGTCGTCGGTAGGCTAGCGAGTGCGTGGCACCGGAAAAATCCATTAAAGAACTCCCGGACAAGAAGATAAGAAAAGAATACCAAATTTGGAAAACGCTCCGCTTCCGTCGGTTTTTTCGTCTTGTGGAAGCAGGGCTTTTATGCTAAATTATACATGCAGGGTTCGTACGCTTCAGATTCTTGTTTCTGCTATCTTAAAAACGGCCGGCTTACATGGATATCGAACTGCAGAAAAAGTGGGAGCTCTTGGACAGGCTGATAGTATCGCTTACCAATATTCACGAACTCTCCTCCGCCGCCTATTCGCACAAACTCAACGAAGAACTTTATGAGCCGGTGCTGGAAAACGCCTGCAACCTGATAAAGGCCAGCCGCGGCTCAATCATGCTGTTCGACGAAAAGTCCCAGACGCTCAACATAATAGCCTCCAAGGGCATATCGGCCGAAGTGATCGCCAGCACGCGTCTCAAGTCTGGCGAAGGCGTGGCCGGCCTTGCGTTCCAGACCGGTAAAATCATCACCACCGAAGACCCCGGCAACGAAAACGGCTATGTGGGCTATATCGGCGCGCCGGAACAGCGCGAACCTTTCGTGGCCATACCCATACGGACTCGCAAGAAAGTGCTGGGAGTGCTGAACCTGCACGTAGCCGATTACAGGGTGCTTAAAGACGAGTATGTGCTGAAGATTCTCGCCGTGCTCGCGGACAAGACTGCCATTACGGTGGAAAACGTGGGCCTGAACGAGGCCATGCGCGGTTTTTATCTGGAAATGGTGGAGACGCTTACACGCGTCATCGACGCGAAAGATTCCTATACCCACGACCACGGGGCCAGGGCCAGCGCCCGCGCGCGCCGCATTTCCGAGGAGATGGGCCTGGAAGAGGATCTGGTCCGCGAGATAGAGTATGCCGCGCTGCTGCACGATATCGGAAAAATCGGCATCAGCGAACTCATACTCAGAAAGCCCAGCCGGCTTACCCCCCAGGAATACGAAACAATCAAGAAGCACACGGCTATCGGCTACCAGATTCTGCACCCCATACAATTTTTGGGGCGCGTGCCCAAAATGGTGCTTCACCACCACGAGTGGTTCAACGGCAGCGGTTATCCGGCCGGTCTGAAAGGCGAGGAGATTCCGATAGGCTCCCGCGTGGTTTCGGTGATAGACGCCTGGGACGCCATGGTGTCTGACAGGCCTTACCGCAAGGCCCTTTCCTTTGACAGGGCCATCGAGGAACTGGAGAAAGGCCGCGGCGAGCAGTTCGACCCCAAAGTGGTGGATGTCTTCGTGCAGCTTTTCCGTAACGAATGGTCCAAACTGGACGGCGCAGAAAGTGCTGATAATCATTCCCACACCGCTGGGCAACCTTAAAGACATAACTGTCCGCGCCTTGGACATCCTGTCCAAGGCCGAAATCGTATTTTGCGAGGACACCCGCCCCACAATGGCCCTGCTGGCGCACTACGGGGCCAGGGCCCGCGTTGAACGTTACAACGAGCACAGCCCGTTTGCCGTGCAGCATGCGCTGGATTTGCTGCGCCGACATGAGAACTGCGCGTTGGTTTCGGACCGCGGCACACCCTGCATATCGGACCCCGGGTGGAAGCTTGTCGCGGCGGCTCTGGCCGAAGGGATAAAAGTCGAGTCTTTGCCGGGCCCCAGCGCGGTGGCCTGCGCCCTTGCGGGGTCCGGTTTCCCCGTGTCCTCTTTCGTGTTCCTGGGTTTTTTGCCGCGCCGCAAAAGCCGCATAGAGGCGGCGGTGCGCAATGCCGCCTCTTTAGGCAAGCCGGTGGCTATTTACGAATCACCATTCCGCGTGGCGGCGCTGCTTGAGGCTGTGGCGCGAGTTTTGGGGCCGCAAACCAGGGTTGTGCTTGCCAGGGAACTCACCAAAGTGCATGAAGAATGGCTGCGCGGAACAGCGCAAGAGCTTGCGGCCCGACTGCGGGCGAAGCCGCCCAAGGGCGAGTTCACCGTGGTGCTGTTTCCTTCCGGCGAAGAGCCGGAGCCGGAACAGGACGGGCCTGATGAAGACCGAGAAGCTTGAACTGCGTTCGCTGTCCGGCGCGGACCTGGAACGCGTGTGCGCCGGGCGCAGGGCCGGGGCCGTGGCTGTTTTCCCCACCGATACCGTTTACGGCATAGGAGCCGCGTCTGATTCGGAAGAGGGGCTGCGCAAGATTTATTCCCTGAAAGGCCGCGCGGCTGACAAGCCTTTGCCGCTGTTGTCCTCTTCGCTGGAAGCCTCGCTTCCGCTGGCCAGATTCACGCATGACGCCGGCATGGCTGCAATGAAATTCTGGCCCGGGGCGCTTACCGTGGTGCTGAAAACGCTGCCTCCCGGCCGCGCTTTCTGCCGCGGTGCGGATACCATGGGCCTGCGGGTGCCCGCGCTCGGGGAACTCCGCAATCTTGTGAATGTTCTTGGCAGGCCTCTGGCGGCCACCAGCGCCAATATTTCCGGAAAGCCGAGCGCTTGCAACGGGGCTGAGGCCTGCGGGGTGTTTGACGGGCTGGTTGATTTCATACTGACAGGCGGCGACGCCCTGCCCGGCGATTCCACTGTCATGGATTTCACCGGCGCCGAGCCGGCGGTGCTGCGCGAGGGTTCCCTGCCTTCGGCTGTTGTCCTGTCTTATTTGAAAGCTTCCCCAAAATAATTATACTCAACGTAGGTTCGATTTCCGGCAGCTTGCGCCAGTACGGCGCGCCGTGGGCGGTTTTAACCGCTATTTCAGTCCGCCAAGCGCGGCACATTCAACGGAGGAGCTATATGTATTCCCAGATAAAGAAGCAGGACCCGCAGGTTTTTCAGGCCATCAAAGGCGAAGTGCTGCGCCAGCAGGAGAAGCTGGAACTGATAGCTTCCGAAAACTACACTTCCCAGGCAGTCATGGAGGCGCAGGGTTCGGTGCTGACCAATAAATACGCCGAGGGTTATCCGGGCAAGCGCTATTACGGCGGCTGCGAGCATGTGGACGTGGTCGAGGAAATAGACGTAGAACGGGCCAAGCAGCTTTTCGGCGCGGAATATGCCAACGTGCAGCCCCACTCCGGCACCCAGGCCAACATCACGGCCTATCTTTCCCTCATCAATCCCGGCGACACGGTGCTGGGCCTCAACCTTTCGCATGGCGGCCATCTGTCGCACGGCCATCCGCTTAATTTTTCCGGCAAATATTTCCATATCGTTTCGATGAACGTGAGCCAGGACACGGAAACGCTGGATTACGAGGAAGCCGCCAAGCTGGTGGAGCAGCACAAGCCTAAGCTGATAATGGCTGGCGCGTCCAACTATTCCCGCGTGTTTGACTGGGCGGCTTTCCGCAAAATGGCCGACAGCGTGGGCGCGTATCTGGTTACCGACATAGCCCACTACGCCGGCCTGGTGGCGGCGGGCCTGTATCCGTCGCCTGTGCCTTATGCCGATATCGTGACCACAACCACGCATAAAACCCTGCGCGGACCGCGCGGCGGCCTGGTGCTTGGGCGCGCCACCCATTCCAAGGCGATAGCCAGGACCAACTTCCCCGGCAACCAGGGCGGCCCTCTGATGCACGTCATAGCCGGAAAGGCCGTCTGCTTCGGCGAGGCGCTCAAGCCTGAGTTCAAGGAATACCAGGGCCAGGTGATGAAGAACGCCCGCGCCCTTGCGGAACAGCTCAAGAACAGGGGCTACCGCATAGTTTCCGGCGGCACCGACTGCCATCTTTTCTCAGTTGACCTGCGCAGCAAGAAAATGACCGGCAAGGAAGCCGAACTGGCGCTGGACAAGGCGGGCATAACGGTCAACAAGAATACGATTCCCTACGACCCGCAGCCCCCGATGGTGACCAGCGGCATCCGCGTGGGCACTCCGGCCATCACCACCCGCGGCATGAAGGAGGCCGAAATGGGCGCCGTGGCCGAGCTTATAGACGACGCGTTGACGCACGGCGGCAACGAAACCTATCTTGGCGGCGTGGCCAAGAAAGTGACGGCGTTGTGCAGCCGCTTCCCCATCTACCCCGAACTCAAGGACTAGGACTGCAACATGGCAAAGCGCCCTGAAAAGATAGAAATAGGAGTGATAGGCGGTTCCGGGCTGTACAGCATGGAAGCGCTTAAGGATGTGCGCGAACTGAAGGTGCCGACACCGTTCGGCGCCACGTCGGACCTTATCACCGTGGGGCGCATAGGCGGGGTGCCGGTGGCGTTTTTGCCCCGGCACGGCAAGGGGCACCGCATACTGCCTTCGGAGCTTCCGCAGCGCGCCAATATTTACGCGCTTAAAAAACTGGGCGTGCGTACGGTGCTCAGCATGAGCGCGGTAGGCTCGCTGAGAGGCGAGCTTGCTCCGCGCCACTTCGTGTTCCCGGACCAGCTGGTGGACAAAACCTGGGGCCGCCCTTCCACTTTTTTTGGCGAGGGTATAGTGGCCCACGCCGCATTCGCCCACCCGTTCTGCATGGACATTTCCCGCCTCATGTTCCGCAAGGCGGGGAAACTGGGCATAAAGGCCCATCTGGGAGGTACGCTCGTCTGCATGGAAGGCCCGTTGTTTTCCACTAAGGCGGAATCCGAATTCCACCGGAAAATGGGCTGGGACCTCATAGGCATGACTGCCTCCCCGGAAGCCAAGCTGGCCCGCGAGGCCGGCATGTGCTATTGCCCGGTTTCCATGGTTACTGATTACGATGCCTGGCGCGAGGGGGAGGAAGTCACGGCTTCCAAGGTAGTGGAAACCCTGTGCTGGAACACTGCCAAGGCCAAGGAACTGTTGGCCGCATCAATACCCGAGATTGCCGCGCATAAAAGCTCCTGCGGCTGCCGCGCCGCCATGCACAATGCCGTTCTTACCGCGGAAAAGGCCGTTCCGGCCGCCATGCGCAGAAAGCTGTCGGTCATATTGGAGTAAGCGCAGGGCAATAATAAAGTATAATATGTATTCAACGTGCGGTCCCGCAGCCGCTTGACCAGCGGGACCGGAGGGGAGAACGTGTCTTCAGTCTGCCGTTGCAAAGTTGCGGACGGTGAATTGGTGAAGGCGGCCGTGAAAGCCAGAAAACTGGCCTATTGCCCGTATTCCAAATACAGGGTAGGGGCTGTTGTTGTCGGAGCTTCCGGCGCGGTGTATACCGGCGCCAATGTGGAAAACGCCTCTTTCGGCCTTACCGTCTGCGCCGAACGCATAGCAATCTTCAAGGCCATTACAGGCGGGGAAAAGGCCATCAAGGCTGTGTATGTGGCCGCTAAAATGCCCAACCCCTGCGGGGCCTGCCGCCAGGTTATGGCGGAATTCATGCGCCCTGACGGGAAAGTCGTCCTGATTTCAGCCACAGGCGAAGGACGCATCCGCCGCGTGGAAACCCAAACCTTAAAAACGCTGTTGCCGCACGCTTTCAGCCCGGCCGGTGCCGGTTTATAAACCTGTAGTGCTCGGAGGCTTATGAACATTAACGAATTGGCGTCTATTACCGCATGGATGAAAAAGACCGATTTGACGGAGCTTCTGTACAGGAAAAACGGGGAAAGCGTGGAAATACGCACCGAAGACGCCCCGCTGGTCTCCAACATGCCCTCCTCCTCCCTTTCTCCGGCGCTTTCCCCTGCTGTCGGCATTTATCGCGCCGCACTGCCGGGCAAATCCCAGGCCGAGCTTGAGGGCCGGAAAGTGCAGGAGAACGAACTGCTGGGCTATATTGAAATGCCCGGAGCCCGCAAGCAGGTGAACTCGCCCTGCGCCGGAACCGTGCGCGTCGTGTGCATAGAGGACGGCAAGGCCGTCGAATACGGGCAACCCCTGTTTTTCATAGAGGCCTGAGCGGTTTCGATTCATCCCTTTTATGGAACAACCGGCAAGCATACGCTGCGTATCCTGCGGATTTACTTCCGAGTCCGGTTTTCCCAAATGTCCCCGCTGCGGCGCGGCCGTGGCCAAAATCTGCAAAAAATGCAATTTCGCCAATCCGGCTGCCAATAAGGCTTGCGACAATTGCGGCGCAGCCATAGAGCTTCCGCCGGGCGTGGCTCCTGCCGCACCCATGGCTACTTTCGCCAATATCAACGTTTCCGCCGGACAGCCGCCGGTCCCTCCCCAGCCGGGGAGGCCGCCGCTGATGCCTCCTCCGCCGTCAGGCCCGCAGATAGCGCTTAGGGGCGCGCCTGCTCCGGTCTCGCAGCCGAAACAGCCGCTTCAGTTTGCCCAGTCCTTTTCTTCCGGCCTCGGCGATAAAGCAAAGCCGGCCCAGCCCAGAATGCCGCGGGTGTCGCTGTTTTCCAGGCTCGCGGCCGGGTTCAGGACTTTGCTTGGTATCATGGATAATCCCGGGCTGAAAAAACGCTACGGCAGTATTTTTGCCGGCGTTCTTCTGCTTGTAATGCTGGTGGCATTCCTGTGGCCTAAGCCACCGGAAGTCGTGGTGGTCGAGCGGGTAAAGGCATTTGTGGAAAGCGCCAGTTCCGGCAGATATGAACGCGCAAGGGAACTGCTCACCAAGGCTTCCCGTGACGATGCCTCTTCCGAAGCTTTTGCCGCCGCAGTGAAGGCCCAGTATTCTGAGAAAAGGATTTTCAGGGCTTTCCAGCCCGTGGCCATGAGCACTACTGCCGCCGTGGTGGGCTATTTGTACCAGGTTCCCAACGGTCCGTGGCGTCCTGAACTGGCCTATATGGTCAAGGAGGACGGGAAATGGGTGCGGCCATTCGGCTGGCATCTGTATTCGCAGCTGGACCAGGCTCTGGAAAAGTCTCCTGAACAGGCTCCTGCGCTGCTTTCCAAGCTCAGGAAGCTGGATCCTCGCGACCCCAAGCTCAACGGATATTCCTGCGAAGTCTATTTTATGGCGGGAGACTATGCCAAGGCGACCAGAGCCTGCGCCGCGGCGTCATCCGACAGCGTCCGTGTACCTTTTCTCTATAAACCGGAAGAGGAGCTGTCTTTCCGCCTGAAGCTGGCCGACTCCTATATGTTCAACATGCAGGTTATGAACGCCCTGCGCGAATACACCTCTATTCTCGTGGAAACCCAGGATTTGCCGGCGGCCCCGTTCTGCGTGATTACCGAGCAGTTGGTGCAGGGTTATGTGAAAATCGGCAATTATGACGCCGCCCTAAACGAAGCGGTGAACGGCTATGAGGCCTGCGTGAAGTCGGGAAGAAAGAATGAAATAACCGCGTATCTTTACAAACTCAGCGGCAATTATCCCGATGAAGCCATTAAAATAGCGTCCGCCTACAAGCCCTACGGCAAGACGGAGACGCTTGGGCAGGGCTGGGAAACACTTCGCGCCGAACTGCGCAGGACTTACGGGCTTAGGGAATTGCCCCGCGCGGAGTGGGCGGCGGAGCGCATCTCGGGCCCGTATTACAGGGTGCGCCTGTCCAGTTATCCGCAACGCGGCGCAAAGATGCTGCCAGGGGAAGTGCGTTACGATTTGATAGTGGACATAGTCAACGGCAGGGTCGTCAGCTATCCGAAGCTGAAGGCGAAGCAGCCTGCCGTCAGAATAAAAACCAAGGCTTTTGACGCTATGCCGGAGGTTAGGGTTACTCCGCGAAGCCGCAGTGCCGTTTCCACTGGAGGAAAATAAATCGGTATGGCTGAATTCAAGAAAGTTCTTATAGCTAACAGGGGCGAGATTGCGCTGCGCGTGATACGCACCCTGCGCGAGATGGGCATACGTTCCGTCGCCATATATTCCGAGGCTGACAGGTCCTCCACCCATGTCAGCGCCGCCGACGAGGCGGTGTGCATAGGCCCGGCCCCGGCCGGACAGAGCTATCTTAACCAGGCGGCCATCCTGTCGGCCGCTAAAATCACCGGCGCAGACGCGGTGCACCCCGGCTACGGATTTCTGTCGGAAAACGCCGCCTTTTCCAAGGCCGTTTCAGAGGCGGGAATAGTCTTTATAGGCCCGCCGCCTTCGGCCATACAGTCCCTGGGCTATAAATCCACGGCACGCGAACTGGCAATAAGAAGCGGAGTGCCGGTGACTCCCGGTTCCAAGGGCCTTGTCAGCAAGGATTTTGAAAAGGCCGCCCAGGCCGTAGGCTATCCGATAATGATAAAAGCCGCAGCCGGGGGCGGCGGAAAGGGCATGCGCATAGCGCGTTCCGAGGGTGAACTGATGCACCAGATGCATATGGCCCAGTCAGAGGCCAAGGCGGGCTTCGGCGACGACAGCGTCTATTTCGAGCGTTACGTGGAAAGGCCCCGCCATGTGGAAATACAGTTTGCGGCCGATTCGCACGGCAATGTGGCCGCCTTCCCGGAGCGCGACTGCAGCATGCAGCGCCGCCACCAGAAGCTGGTGGAGGAATCTCCTTCTCCGGGCGTCAACAAGGCCCTGCGCCAAAGGCTTGCGGCCTCTGCGATTAAGCTGGTGAAAGCCTCTGGTTATTGCGGGGTCGGCACTGTCGAGTTCCTGATGACCCAGGAAGACGAGTTCTACTTTATGGAAGTAAATACGCGGCTTCAGGTCGAGCACCCGGTGACGGAACTGGTCACCGGCATGGACCTGGTGCGCGAGCAGCTGCTTATTGCGCAGGGCGGAGCGCTTAGCCGTAAGGGTGAGAGCACTCTTGAGGTCAACGGCCACTGCATAGAGCACCGCATAAACGCCGAAAACCCGGACGCCAATTTCGCGCCTTCTCCGGGTACGGTCCTGTCCTGGACCCCGCCCGGCGGACCCGGCATCAGGCTGGACAGCCATGTCTATGCCGGTTACACCATACCCAGCTATTACGACAGCCTTATAGCCAAGCTCATCGTCTGGGCCCCCGACAGGAACTCGGCGCTGGCCAGGAGCCGCCGCGCCCTGTCCGAATTCCAGGTTTCCGGCATCAACACCACAATTCCGTTCCATCTGAAGATACTGGAAAATAAGGACTTCATTGCCGGCCGCGCGGATACAGGCACGCTGCTGCGCATGACTGAGGCTCCGCAGCCCGCGCAGAAGGAAGCCGCGCCGTGCGCCTGAGCGGAAAGCTTCTCTCCCGCGCTGCGGCGGCGCGTTGGCGCCGCGCGATGGCCAGGGACGGGAAAAAAGTGGTGTTCACCAACGGTTGTTTCGATATTTTGCATGCAGGGCACGTGCTTTTGCTGGACAAGGCACGCAGCCTGGGTGATGTCCTGGTGGTCGGGCTTAATTCGGACGCTTCGGTGAGGCGCCTGAAGGGGCCTAGCCGCCCGGTAAACTGCCAGAAGGACAGGGCGCTTGTGCTGTCAGGGCTGGCTTCCGTGGACCGTGTGGTGGTTTTCGGCGAACCTACGCCCGCTGAATTGCTGGCGGAACTCAGGCCGGACGTTCTTGTGAAGGGCGCGGATTACAGGCCTGAGCAGGTGGCCGGACGGGAGTACGCCGGGCGCGTGGCTCTGCTTAAATTATTGAAAGGGCGCTCCACGACCGGCATAATAAAACGCGCCTCCACGGCGGCGAGATGAATTCCATGCCGCCTTGCATTTGCAGAAGCCCGGAATTATTTCCTAAAATATAAGCCTGGACAGAGACAGGGATATACCCACTAAAATGCTTGATATATTTCAGAAATGCAGGGATTTTCAGACTGCGAAATCCCTCATTGAACGCGGAATTTACCCGTATTTTAAAGAAATAGAGTCGGCCCAGGGGCCGGAGGTCATGCTGAACGGACGAAAGTTCATCATGATCGGCTCCAACAACTATCTGGGCCTGGCCGACGACCCGCGCATGAAGGCCGCGGCCAGCGAGGCTGCGCTGAAGTACGGGACCGGCTGCGCCGGTTCGCGCTTCCTCAACGGCAATACCGTTTTCCATAAAGAACTCGAGAAGAAGATTGCCCGGTTCAAGCACAAGGAAGCCGCGCTGGTTTACGCCACCGGCTACCAGATGAACCTGGGCGTGGTGTCGTGCCTGGTGGGCCGCGACGACGTGGCCATAGTGGACAAGCTGGACCACGCCAGCATACTGGACGGCATACGCCTCTCCAGCGGAGAGATGAAGCGCTACCGCCATAACGACATGAACGATTTGGACCGCGTGCTGTCCGGCATTGGGCCGGAAAAGGGCAAGCTGGTGATAGTGGACGGCGTGTTCAGCATGGAAGGAGACATCTGCAACCTTCCGGAAATAGTAAAGATAGCCAAGAAGCACGGCGCCCGCGTGATGGTGGACGACGCGCACGGCTCGGGCGTGCTGGGCAAGAACGGGCGCGGCACCTGCGAGCATTTCAACCTGCACGATGAAGTGGACCTGATAGTGGGCACCTGCTCCAAGTCGTTCGCGGCCGTGGGCGGGTTCGTGGCCGGCTCGGCGGACGTGATTCACTACATACAGAACACCTCGCGTTCCATGATTTTTTCGGCGGCCATGCCGCTTTCCTGCGTGGCCACCATCTCCAAGGCCATCGACATTATCGAGGCGGAGCCTGAGCGCCGCGCAAATCTCTGGCGTCTCACCAACAAGCTGAAACAGGGCCTGCAGGACATGGGCTACGACACCGGCAATTCTCAGACGCCGATAATCCCGGTAGTCATCGGCGAGGATGTGGCCTGTTTCTCGATGTGGAAGATGCTGTCGGAGGCCGGACTGTTCGCGACGCCGGTCATCACTCCGGCGGTGCCGCCCGGGCAGGCGCTTATACGCGTCACGCTAATGGCCACCCATACCGACGCCCATGTGGACAGGGTGCTGGAAGTGTTCGAGCAATGCGGCACCAAGCTCGGCGTAATCAAGGCCGGCCGTAAAAACCATACCCCAGCGGTGCACTGACGTGCCTGTTGAGGTCTCATCGGTTCCAGAAGAGGCTATTTCCTCGTTTATTGACGTACCGTACGCGCTGAATAAAAATCTGAAACACTGGGTGCCCGAACCTAAAAGCGAGGTTCGGGCTCTTCTTTCTCCGGCACACCCGTTTTGGAAGCACGGGCGCAGGCGGCTTTTTATCGCGCGCAGGAATGGCGTTCCGGCTGGGTGCGTCGCCGCCATTATAAACGACGCGCACAACAGATATTATTCCGATAAATGCGGCTTTTTCGGATTTTTCGAAACCGCGGACGATGCCGAGGTCTCTTCGGCGCTGCTTGGGGCGGCGTCAGCCTGGCTAAAAGAGCAGGGCATGGATGAGGTGCGCGGGCCGATGAACCCGTCCACCAACGAATCCTGCGGGCTTTTGATAGACGGCTTTGATTCGGAGCCGCTTCTGATGATGCCTTATAACCCGCCTTATTACGCGGCGCATATAGAAAATGCCGGTTTTGCCAAGGTAAAGGATTTGCTGGCTTTCTGGCGCGACGCGCCGCCGCCGCTTCCCGAACGGGTTGAGAAAATCATAGCCCGCGCGGTTGAGCGCAATAAAATCTGCCTTCGCCCGATAAACCTCAAGAAATTCGATTCCGAACTGGCGGCCATAAAAGACATCTATGTTCACGCCTGGAGCGAAAACTGGGGATTTGTGCCTGTCACCGACGAGGAATTCAGCAACATCGCCAAGTCCTTCAAGCCCATTCTCAAGCCGGAATACGTGTGCATGCTGGAGGTTGACGGAAAACCGGCCGCATTCAGCTTTGCCGCGCCGGACCTTAATCAGGCCTTCGCGGTCACGCGCGGCAGTCTCAACCCGCTGAATATAATCCCTTTCCTGTTGAAGCTGCGTTCCATGAACAGGGGCAGGCTGCTTATGCTGGGCGTCAAAAACGAGTTCCGCGGCAAAGGGCTTGAACTGGTGCTGATAAAGCAGGTGATAGAAAACAGCAGGAAGCTTGGCTGGACAGGCGGGGAATTGTCCTGGATACTGGAGGACAATTTCAAAATCATCAATGTGATGGAAGCTGTCGGCTGCCGGCTCTACAAACGCTACCGGATTTACAGTCGTTCGCCGGCCTGATTATTTCCCCAGAAAATCTTTGCGTATGAATTGTCCCGCCGCTTCCGAGACGGCGTGGTGGTTCGTTGTGGTGTCCAGCATAAGCTCGTAGCTCCCGCCGTATTTTTTAGCCTGGTCGGAAAGAAACTGCCCGTAGGAAAGCCCGAGCCAGCCGTCGAAGCAGTAGGGGTCGTACACATTGTTGATTTGGACGTGCCGCCGCCCGGGAACCGATGCCAGCAGATATATTTCAGAATAATCCGCCAGCGAAAGCAGTTCCGGCGTGCTTTGTTCATAATCGCCCACGTCTTTCCCCGGCGGCATGATGACGCGGGGATAACTCCCCGCCACGGCATAGCTGCGCTGTATGCGCGTATCCAGAGCGCTGTACACGGCCGCAGTCCAGCCGCCTCCGGAAAGTCCGAACATGCCTATTTTTTCATAGCCGCCCTGAGGGGCGTTTTTCAGGGCGTAGTTGAGCGACACGGCGGTAGGGTCGAAAAAGAACTGCAGCGGCGAAAAATCCTCTGACACCAGTTTGGCGAAACTGTCGTGGTCTGCTCCGCAGCTTTTGGGCGG
The DNA here is from genome assembly GCA_012523635.1 of Elusimicrobiota bacterium. Classification (GTDB taxonomy): domain Bacteria; phylum Elusimicrobiota; class Elusimicrobia; order Elusimicrobiales; family Elusimicrobiaceae; genus JAAYTX01. The sequence goes on along the minus strand of JAAYTX010000083.1, from coordinate 8,276 downwards.
CCTGTTTTCTCCCATGCCCGGCATGGCTATGGACAGCACGTCGCAGTCGTTTAGGAACAGGTCCACCAGTTTTTTGCGGATTTCCCTGTCCTCATCGTGGCCTTCATGGGTTATCATCAGGCATTTGTGTCCTTTACCGCGCAGGAAAAACACCCGCGAAAGCGCGCCTTTTGCCATTTTTACGTCTAGACGGGTTATGTCCGCTCCGGGAAAATCCTCGTCTATGATGCCTGGCGTGGCTTTGTCGGGCAGCCGCCCCGGTATCCCGTTGCCCGGCTTCCAGATGGCGGCTATCAGTCCCCGGCGTAGCGAGGTTACGTCGTCTGCGGTTTTAATTCTGAAATCGTTGGCAAGCTTTTGCCCCAGTTCCTTGAGTTGCGGCGCCAGCGCCGCTTTTTCCGCCTCCATTTGCCCGGCCGCAGGTATGGTGCGCCACTGCATGTCCGCCTGACACGGCCCGGCAAGGAACAACAGCGCGGAAAACAGGATGGGAATGGATTTCATAGAATTATGATATCAAACCTTGCCGCATCATACAGCCGGGTCTTGATTGTTTGCGGCAATATTTGTATCTATGTATATATATTATGGCGCGAGAGCATTGCGCCGTCATGTCCTGAGGTGTCCGCTGTGGACATGAAGTCAACAAAACCGGGAGAATTTTTTTCATATGGCCTCCAAAATGAGGAAGACGCTGATAGCCGGAAACTGGAAGATGCATAATACCGCCAAGGAGTCCGTGGACCTGGCTTCGTCGGTGAAAAACGGCGTCAGGCCGGGATACGCCGGGCAGGTCATGATGGCGCCGTCGTTCACTTCGCTGCATCAGGTGGCAGCCGCGCTGAAAGGTTCCGACATACTGCTGGCCGCGCAGGACATGAGCTGGGAGGACAAGGGCGCTTTCACGGGTGCTGTTGCTCCCGGGCAGATAAAGGACGCCGGCTGTACGCATGTGCTTATCGGCCACTCCGAGCGCCGCAGCATTTTCGGCGAAAGCGACCAGGTTATAAATAAGAAGCTTGCCGCCGCACTGCGCCACGGGCTGGTGCCGGTGCTGTGCGTGGGCGAAACGCTGGCCGAGCGCGAAAGCCAGAAAACCTACCGCGTGCTTGAAACCCAGGTGTCTGGCGCGCTTGCAGGCCGCAAGGCCGAAGAACTTTCCACCCTCATCATAGCCTACGAGCCGGTATGGGCCATAGGCACGGGTAAAAACGCCACCCCGGACCAGGCTCAGGACGCCCACATTTTCATCCGTAAGCTGGCGGGCAGGCTGTATTCCCCGGCGCTGGCGGACGGCATGCGCATACTCTACGGCGGTTCCGTGAAGGCGGACAACGTTGACGAAATCATGGCCCAGCCCGACGTGGACGGGGCCTTGGTCGGCGGAGCCAGCCTCAAGGCCGACGGCTTTCTGCGCATAATTCATTTTCAGGAAGTTATAACCAAATAGGAGAACATATGTCGTCCGATTCCGACAAAATAGCGGCAGAGATAGGCAAGCGCATGGACCGCGCGTCCAAACCCATCCCGATAGGCGTTTCAAACCGCCATTTGCACCTGACCAAAGAGGATTTCAAGACCCTTTTCGGGCAGGAGGCGGAACCCACGGTTTACAGGCAGTTGCGCCAGCCGGGCTTCTTCGCCTGCAACGAGGCCGTGAACATCGAGACCGAGAAAGGCGCCTTCAAGAACGTGCGCATGATAGGCCCCTACCGCACCAGGACGCAGATTGAGGTTTCCATGGGGGATGCCGTGAAGCTGGGCCTTAAGCCCCCGGTGCGCGCTTCCGGCAGCCTGGACAATACCCCGGGCATCAAGATAACCGGCCCCAAGGGCACGGTCACCGTGCAGGGCGGCGTGATTCTTTCCAAGCGGCACATACATTTCACCCCGGCAGACGCCAGGAACTTTGGCATAGAGGACAAGCAGATAGTGCGCGTGCGCTGCGGCGAGAAAGGCGACCGCGGGGTGGTGTTTGAGCAGGTGCTGTGCCGCGTAAGCGACAAATTCGCGCTGGAGCTCCATCTGGACGTGGAGGAAGCCAACGCGGCCATGGTGGGCAACAGCGATTTTGGATACATAGTGTAGGCGGAAGTGCAATTGCAGCAGCAACTTAAGGAGGAACAATGGAAGCGCTCGGAATGATAGAAACCAAGGGGCTGGTGCCCTGCATAGAGGCCGCCGATGCGGCCGTGAAGGCCGCCAACGTCAGGCTGGCCGGATATGAGAAGATCGGGTCGGGACTGGTTACGGTGCTGTTCCGCGGCGAAGTGGCCGCTTGCCGCGCCAGCTGCGATGCCGGTGCCGCCGCCGCCCAGCGCGTCGGCGAGGTCGTGTCCGTGCATGTGATACCGCAGCCGCACGGCGACCTGGAGGGGAAGTTCCCCATATCCCTGGCTGACAACCGCGGCAAGAAATAAGTCTGATTTTGCCGCTCCGGCCCGCCGCGTGTTCGGCGGCGGGCCGGGGCCGCTGTACCGGGAGGTTTTATGCTTTTCGCCAGAGTGGTGGGAAACGTCGTCTGCACCAGAAAGGACGACAAGCTGGTCGGCTGCAAGCTGTTGATGGCCCAGCCGGTGGAACTGGACGGCAAGCCCAAGGGCACGCCGCTGATTGCTGTTGATACCGTCGGCGCCGGGGAAGGCGAGCTGGTGCTGCTGGTGCAGGGCTCTTCGGCCCGGCAAACCAGCAGGACCGAGAGCAATCCGGTGGATTGCGCCATCTTCGCCATAGTAGACACCATAGAGAAGGACGGTTCCGTGGTGTTCCGCAAGTCGCAGGACAAGGGTTTGTGAGGCGGCCATGACTCAAGACGACATAACCCGCATAGTTTCAGAGGTGTTGAAGAAGCTGGACTCAAACCCCGGCTTTCGCGCGGCCATTCAGGGCGCGCCGCAGGCCCAGCCGCGCCGCGAGGCGGCGGCATCGGGCGGCGGCGTGTACCAGACGGTCACAGAGGCCGTAGAGGCCGCGGAGAAGGCCCAGCCGGTTTTTCAGGACATGGGCATCGAAGCCCGCAAGAAGATAATAGACGCCATACGCCAGGCCGCCGTGAGCAACGCCGAGCGCTTCGCCAAAATGGCCCAGGAAGAGACGGGCATGGGCCGTTGGCAGGACAAGGTGCAGAAGAACCTCATCTGCGCGCTGAAAACCCCGGGCGTCGAGGACCTTTCGGCCCGCGCCTATACCGGCGACAAGGGCCTCACGCTGGTGGAGTACGCGCCCTTCGGCGTGGTGGCGGCCATAACCCCGTCCACCAACCCGGTGGCGACGGTTATCAGCAACGCCATAGCCATACTGGCGGCCGGTAACAGCGTGGTGTTTTCCCCGCATCCGGCCTCGAAGAAATCCGTGCAGGAAGCCATACGCGTTTTCAACGCCGCGGCAGTGGCCGCAGGCGCGCCGCCTGATTTGATGACCACCATGGCCTCTCCCACGCAGGACAGCACCAAGGAACTGCTGTCCCACCCCAAGGCGAGGATGAACCTCGTGACAGGCGGGCCCGCGATAGTGCGCGTGGCCATGACCACGGGAAAGACCTGCAAGGTGATAGCCGCCGGCCCCGGCAACCCGCCCGTAGTGGTGGACGAGACCGCCCGCTTCCCGGAATGCGCGGAAAGCATCATCACCGGTTGCGGTTTCGACAATAACGTGCTGTGCATAGCCGAGAAGGAAGTGATTGTGGTGGAGGCCGCCCGGGAGAAATTCCTGGCAGCCATGCGCGCCGACAAGCGCGCCTACGAGCTGAGCCCGGAGCAGATGGACCAGCTTGCCAAGGCCGCCATACCCGACTACCAGCCCGGCAAGGAGCCGCGCGTCAACCGCGACTTCGTGGGCAAGAACCCCTCGCACATCGCAAAGGCCATAGGCCTTTCGCTGTCCGATGATGTCCGCGTGCTGTGGGGCGTTACTCCCAACGACCATCCGTTCGTGATGGCCGAACAGCTTATGCCGGTGCTGCCGGTGACCTTCGTGCCGAACCTGGACGCGGCCATAGAGCTGGCTTACCGGGCCGAGGGCGGCAACCACCACAGCGCCGCGATGTATTCGATGAACGTGGAGAACCTCACGAAGATGGGTCGCAGGATAGCCTGCTCCATCTACGTGAAGAACGCGCCGACGCTTTACGGCCTTGGCATGGGCGAGGGTTACGCCTCCATGTCCATAGGCACGCCTACCGGCGACGGCATAACCAAGCCCACTCATTTCGTGCGCCCGCTGCACTGCGTGCTGGTGGGATATTTCAGGATAGCCTGAAGGAGCGTTTAATATGCAGGCAGACATAGCACTGGGACTTCTGGAAACTTCGTCCATAGCGCGCGGGATTGAGGCGCTGGATGCGATGTGCAAGGCGGCCGGGGTGGAGATAGCCAAGTCCGAGCCCACCGCGCGCGGCAAATATCTGATAATAATTACGGGCCCGGTCGGAGAGGTGGAATCCTCGATGCGGACCGGAACCGAAACGGCCAAGGGCGTGGTAATCGCCGAGTTCGTGATACGCAACATCCACAAAGACGCGCTGGCCGCGCTGTCTGGCAAGAACAAAAGCGCGAAGCTTGAGGCAGTGGCCATACTGGAAACCAAGGATGCCATGGGCGCGCTCTACGGGGCCGATATAGCCTGCAAGGCCGCCAAGGTGTCTTTGATAGAGATAAAGCTCGGTACCGGCATTGGCGGCAAGGGCTTCTTCTCCATCACCGGCGAAGTCGGCGCGGTGAAGACGGCGGTCGCCGCCGCCGCGCTGTCCCTGCCGGAAGACGCGATAGTGTCTAAAATTCTCATACCCAACGCCCACTCTCAGCTGGGAAAGGCGTTGCTGTAAGGAGCGCGTATGCGTCTGGTTATAGGTTCGGACCACGGCGGCTTCGAGGCCAAGGAGAAGATAAAGAAGTTTCTCCAGGGCCTTGGCCATGAGGTGACAGATTTCGGCTGCTATGCCGCCGAGTCGGCCGACTATCCGGACCCGGCCCTTCTGGTTTCCGAGGCCGTGGTGCGAAAGGAATTCGACCGGGGTATACTGCTGGACGGCTTCGGCGGCGGAGTCTGCTTTGCCGCCAACAAGGTGCCCGGGGCGCGCGCGGTCTGCGCCTACGACCCGAACGCAGCCCGCTTCGCCGCCGCGCACGAGGACTGCAACGTCCTCTGCCTAGGCGGAAAAACCATGGGCGAGCTGTCCATACAGGAAATACTGAAAGTTTGGCTGAACACTCCCTTTGAGGGCGGCAGGCATTCCAAGCGGCTTGAGAAGGTGGCCGCCATAGAAAAGCGCTACTGCCAGGGACGGCCATGAAGCTGGCTCGCGTTTGCGGAAGGGTGTTCTGCACCAGGCAGGAAGCCGCGGTGGAGGACAAGAAGCTTTTGCTGATACAGCCCCTTGACTGGGATACCGGCAAGGAAACCGGCAGCCCTCTGGTGGCCGGCGACTGCGTAGGGGCCGGCTCCGGCGAAAAGGTTTTCTATGTGGCCTCCCGCGAGGCCATAGTGGCTTATCAGAACTGCTACGAGGCGGGCTGCGGAACTGCGCTCCCGCCCGTCGACGCCGCCATAGTGGGCATTGTGGACGGCTATCAGCTGGACGGGCTTTAGGATTTTATATGTTCGTGGCTAAAGTGGTGGGAAGTGTGTGGGCGACGCGCAAGCACCCCGACCTTAAGGGGGGCAAGCTGCTGCTGGTGAAGCCTGTGGAACCCGTAAGCGGAGAATACGCCGGGGCTACCGCGCTGGCGCTGGACGGCGGCGTTGGCGCCGGCGTGGGCGACACAGTGCTGGTGCTTGATGAAGGCGGCTCGGCCAGAAAAGTTATTAAAAACGACAACGCCCCGGTGCGTACGCTGATTTGCGGGGTGCTGGATTCCGTGCATTCCGGAGGAAAGGATAAAAAATATGCGTGAAGACGAGATAAAGCCGATAGTGGACGCTGTGATGAAGGCCCTCCAGCAGAAGGGCATAGGGACCGGGGCCTCAAAACCCGCGCCCTCCTACAAGATGCCGGGCGACGGCGTGAGCATAGGCACGGCCGGAAAGGTGTTTTCAAACGGGCTGGTTAACTGGAACCGCGGCGGAGCCGCCCAGGCCGCGCCGCACACTTGCGCCGCCCAGCAGACCGGGCAGTGCTCTCCCACCTGCCAGCGCTGCAGCCCGCTCAACAGCATGACGGCCGAGCAGGTGCGCTGCACCGGAGCCGACCGCATAGGCCTCTGCCATCCCGACGGCAGGTGCTCTTCCATAGCCGCGATGATAGACCACACCCTGCTGAAGTCCAACGCGACGCAGGAGGAAGTGGGCAAGCTTTGCGAGGAGGCGCGCAAATACACCTTCGCCTCGGTTTGCGTGAACCCCTCTTATGTGGCGCTGTGCGCCAAGCTGCTGCGCGGCTGCCCTGTAAAAGTCTGCACGGTCATCGGCTTCCCTCTGGGCTCAACGACCCCCACGGTGAAGGCCATAGAGGCCCGCGACGCCATAGCCAATGGCGCCGACGAGATTGACATGGTAATCAACGTGGGCGCGCTGAAGTCCGGCAACGACGCGCTGGTGCTTGACGACATAAAGGCCGTGCGCGAAGCCACCGTGGGCAAGGTGCTCAAGGTGATTATCGAGACCGCCTACCTGACCAGGGACGAGAAAATCCGCGCCTGCAAGATGTCCAAGCAGGCCAAGGCCGATTTCGTTAAGACCTCTACCGGCTTCGGACCCGGCGGCGCGACAGCGGAAGATGTGGCGCTCATGCGCGAGGTTGTGGGGCCCGACATGGGCGTGAAGGCCTCCGGCGGCATACGCGACGGCAAGGCCGCCAGCGAAATGATAAAAGCAGGAGCCACGCGCCTTGGCACAAGCGCCAGCGTGGGCATAGTGACCGGGAAGGATTCCGGGGCCGGCAAATACTGATTTTGTAAACAGGAGGAATTGCAATGTCTGAACCCAAGGAAGCGCTGGGACTGGTGGAAACCAAAGGCTATATCGGCATGATAGAAGCCTCCGACGCCATGGCCAAGGCGGCCAAGGTGCGCCTGCTGGGCTACGAGAAGATAGGCACCGGGTACGTCACCACGATGTGCCGCGGCGAAGTGGGCGCGGTGCGCGCCGCCGTCGAAGCCGGGGCCGCAGCCTCGCAGAAGGTCGGCGAGCTCGTCGGCGTGCATGTGATACCCAGGCCGCACGACGAACTGGACAAATATCTGGCCAAGATGAGCGTCAAGGTTTCGGACTGAGTTCCGGGGCTTTGACAGGGAGGCTCCCTTGTTCACCAGGGATGACCTTATAGACTGGCTGGTCGAATTGCTGGCGCAGCGCGGGGGGCGGGTTTCAGGCGGCGAAAAGCCGCATGGCCCGCCCGGACGTGTTTTTGTGAGCGATTGGGAACTGCGCCGCATGCGCAAGCCGGGAGAAAAAATCATCCGCCTGCCCAAGGGGGCCATTGTAAGCCCCCTGGCCAGGGACTGGATAGATTACGAAGGCGTGCGGATAATTTTCGAGTGACGGCCCTCGGACGATGATAAAGAACTGGGGAATACGGCGCGAACGCGGCAAGTGGCGGAGATACCGCTACTCGCTGATGGTGGGCGCCGAATTTGAGGACATGATAGGCCTGCTGGAACGCATAGCCAATGTCTGCGGCCGCCCTAGGAAAGAGAACGGCGTGACCGCCTATTCCCTTGCCATACATTCTAACGAGACCAAGACGCTGGATTTCGTGAAAAGCGTCGTATCCGCCATGGCCCCGCCCGGAGCCCAGTCGGAACAGGTTTTCTTCTCCGACGAAGAGCTCCCCGAACAGGAAGAGACGGCGTCCCGCTCCAGGGGCGGTTTGCAGGAGCTTGTGGAAGAGCCGCAGCAGGAGCCTGCGCAGCCCTACCCGCAGGAGTACGCCCAGGATTACGCCCCCCAGGATGCCGAGGCGCCCGAACAGGAAACCGTAGAGGAGATTCAGGAGCCCGAGCCTCCGCCCGCGCGAAAGCCGCCGTCTTCACGCGTTCATCCCCAGACGCATCGGACAGCGCCCAGGCCAGAGCCTGTTCCCGAGCCACAGCCTGAGGAAACAGGTTTGCCCGAGCCTTCGTTTGAGGAGCCGCAGCCCGCGCCGGAGCCAGCCGCAGCGCAGGCGCCGGAAGAACCGGCCCCCGCCATGGAAGAAACAGTTTCGGAGCCGGAACCGCAGGCCACTGCCCGTTCCAAGCCCAACCAGGACGAAGAGACTGTCCCCGACTATCTTGAGGCTGAGCTGCAGAAGCTGGAAAGCCGCCTCATTCCCAAGAACATAGCGCAGGCCGCCGCCAAAC
>JAAYTX010000082.1 GCA_012523635.1 Elusimicrobiota bacterium | reverse complement strand
GGCGCTGGCACCGGCAAGGATGCGGTGGTGCTCGAGTCGGTGGTCTATGAGGGTTATGGCCCCGGTGGCACAGCTATCCTGGTAGAAGTGCTGACCGACAATCGCAATCGGGCGGTGGCCGAAGTGCGCCGCGTTTTCGACGCCGCCGGCGTGAAATGGCAGACCGCGGAACTGGGCAAGGTGGACGTGGGCGGAGGCGGCACCATAGCGGCCTTCATGGCGCGCTACGGCATGGACGTGCTGGACTGCGGCGTTTCGCTGCTGGCCATGCACGCCCCGTGGGAGCTGTCCGGCAAGTTCGACGTATACATGACCTACAAAGGCTACCACGCCTTCATGGCGGACGGAGGGCGGCGCGCCAGGTAATCACGCGGATACTTATATGAACGTGCGGATAATAATCACCGGCGGCACCTTCGACAAGGAATACAACGAACTGAACGGGCACCTGTTTTTCCGGCAGACACATCTGCCGGAAATGCTCAATCTCGGACGCTGCAAGCTGCCGGTAAAAATCACCAACCTGATGATGCTCGACAGCCTTGAGATGACGCAGAAGCACCGCCAAAACATACTCAACGCCTGCCGCAAATGCCGCGAGGACAGGATATTGATAACCCACGGCACCGACACCATGGTGGAAACCGCCCATCTGCTGGGGAAAAGCATAGTGGACAAGACCATAGTGCTGACCGGCGCGATGGTTCCCTATAAATTCGGAAGCTCCGACGGGCTGTTCAACCTGGGCAGTGCGCTGGCCTTCGCGCAGTCGCTGCCACGCGGCGTCTATATCACCATGAACGGCAAGCTGTTCCACTGGAACAACGTGCGTAAAAACAGGCAAAAAGGCGAGTTTGAGGACGTGGTGGCGGACTAGCCGGGCAAGGCGAAATCGGCGGGAAAGAGACGGACAAGCGGTTCTTTCTCGCCGCAGGACGCAAGGTACTTCTCGTATTCCTTCAGCAGCGTTTCCGGACCTATAACAAAAACCGTGGTTTGCCCGCCGGGTTCCCTGCCCAGGCCGGGCATCAGCGAAGAGGCTAGCCCGAGCAGGCGCGGTTTCAGCCGCGCCAGCGTTTCCACACGCCCGGCGGCGCGCAGCAGCGCCGTCTTGAAGCGCCGCACCTGCGCGGGGGACAGGCCGTCGGCATAGTCGGCCGCCAGATCGTAGCCCCTTGCGGCATAATCGTCTGCGCCCCGGTAATCGGTGAATGAATTGGCCAGCGCGTATTCAAGCAGGAACCGGTCAGACAAATCAACGTCCTTCACCAGTCCCGCCACAAAGCTGATGGTCCCGGCCAGGCTGGGACAGCGTTCCGCGTAATACAACAGGCGGCCCGTGGACGGGTTAACATTCAGCCCGTTGCTGTAAGCCATGCCGGAGGCCCAGGTTTTCATAAAAATGGAATGGGGGCCGCCGCCGCTTACAGCTTTGACTGCCAAATAATCCACCGCCTTTTCTACTCCGGCGTCCTGATATGAAATGCCCGGGCCGCTGATAACAAACACTCCGGTCTTGGCGGATTCGTTTACCAGCGCCGCATGCAGCAGCCTGCGCTGTTTTACCCCGCGCGCCGCAAGATTGGACAGCACGACATCCGAAGAAGACTGCAGTCCCGCGGCCGGCGCGTCCGGCAGGGCGCCTATCAGGGCCTCAAGCTTCCTGCGCACCAGCGGCAGATGCGGCCTGCCAGCCGTGACCACGGCGCGCAGGCCGGGGCCCTTGGCAAATACTTTCGACATCAAAACCTTAAGGGCGGCAACAGTTTTTTCGCAGTCCCATTCCAAATCCGAGGCCGCCTCGCTCAACATGCCCGACAATACCGTATGCCAGCCCTGTTCTGGCAAATGTTCCAGATGCCAGCCGAACTGCCCGGCAAGTTCCTGCGGCAAAAGCGCCAGTGATTTCCTAAAACCGTCCCTGTCCTCACGCTCGGCGCAGGCGCGCAGTTTTGCCAAAGCTGACAGCAAGCCCCCCTTGGCGTCTTCCGATGGGCTGTGCACGCGCCAGCGCAGTCGTTCCAACAGGCGCAATTCGGTAAACGGACTGCGGAGGGCGAGGAATGCGGGCTTGTCGCGGTGCACCAGCGCGGCGGCGGCGTCACGCACCCACTCCTCTTCCCGGCAGTTCATGATGGTGCGTGTTTCCTGCATCGACTCGTTCAGCAAATCTATTATCCTGCCCTTAGACCGCGCGTCAAGAAGCGGGCGGAAAAGGCAGTTTTCAAGCCACTCAAAAAGCCGTGCCAGTTCCTCGGTGCCGCAGGAAGCCGCCTTCAGCGATATCTCAAGGCGCCCCGTCCACGGGTTTGAGGAAACGCCGCTGCGCAGTGAATATATCTGGGCGCGCATCTCCTCAAGCATGGCCGCATAGTCCAGTTCCCGCCCGTCGGCTGTGCGCACGCCCACGCTGTTCAGAGCCGAAGTCAGCAGCGGGGCCAGCACCAGGTCGCCGGATGAAAGTTCCGGAAGCCTGAAATAAAGCCCCGCCTCTACAAACGGGGAATCGCCGGCGTCGTTAAGCAGCAACTCTCCGCCGCCGCGCAGGCGCGCTAGCGAGGCTTTTATAGTGTCGTCAAGCACAAGCGGGGGATTCTTTACAAAAGCAGGTTTTGGTATCGCACGGTCACGCCGGTCTATTTCCTCGGCTGCCGCCGCGCTGTCGCGGAATTTCTTTTCCAGGGCTTCCTGCGCCGAAGCCGCTTTATAGGCCCTGAGCAGTCCCTTTTCAAGCGCGGCCAGACGCAGTTCCTTGGCGCGTTTCTGGCTGCGCAGCAGACCGGCGTCCGGCTTTGAGCACACGCAGTAAGTGTCGCTTCCCAGCCCGAAACGCCGTACCACGCCGGGCCAGATGTTTTCTCCAGCGGCTATTCTACCGGCGAGCGAATCTATCGCCGGAAGCTGCGACAGGTCTATCCGCGCGCCGCATTCCTCGTTTAGCTGTTCAAGATGCTTGTGCCAGGAAACTCCGCCGGAGCGGTCGCCGAAGCGCGGGGCGGTGTAGACAAACTTTATCATTCCGCGCCGCCGAGCGCTCAGCAGAGAAAGGGCTTTGCGCCGCAATTCCCCGCATTCGCGGGAGCCGGCCTTCACCGAGGACAGCCATTCAAGGCGCTTCATTATAATGCCGCGAAGGTTTTCCAGTTCTCTGCGGCGGGCCAGGCGCGACGGCAGGCCGAACACGCACAAGCCGGCCATGTTTGACGGCGGGTCATCCACAAAAGCCGAGACGCCGGAAAACGCCGTGCGGGTCTTGCGGGTGGCGCTGTCCACCAGGTCGGAGTAAAGGTATGAAGATTCTCCTCCGCCGAGCAAATCCAGCAAAAGCCCCAGTTCCAGCCCGTCGCTTACGCTCAGCCGAGTGAAAGGCTTCCAGGCAAAAAACACGTCCTCGTTGCCCGCGCTCACGGCTGAAGGATACGTGGCCAGCACTATTTTCCCGGATTTCCCGCCCGACGCCATTGGAAGGCGTTTCTCCCTGACGGCCGGCTTGTTGCCGGGACTGAGGCGTTCAAAAATCGAATCCAGTTCGGTGAGGAAAGATTCCAGCGGCTGTCCGGCAGGCAGACAGACTATCAGGCCTGTGTCCGGCCCCAGCCTGTAGTGGCTGGAGTGAAAAGCGCGTATGTCGGCTACGGTGGCGCGGCGCATCTGCGACGGCTCTCCGCCCGAATTGTAAGCCAGCGGGTGCCCCTTGCCGAACACCAGGGGCCCAAGCGCGTGCCACGCGGCGGAAGACGGCTTCTCGCACGCCGACACCATTTCCGTATACACTGACCCCTTCTCCTCCAGCCTGTACCCCTTTCCGCCAGGGCAAAGCTCCGCGTCCGGGTTGTAAATTTCCCGCCGCACCTCTTCGTCGGTAAAATCGGGCCTGAGCAGCGTGTCCAGCGCGGCCTCCGCCACCTTGTAAAACGCGGACATCCCGCCTGACACGTTGAACTGGTAGGCGGTAAGCTCGGAATACGTCGCGGCAGTGAATTCGCACAAGGTCATGTCCGAGAGCATGCTTAGATACTTGCCCTTGGCGCCCTTGCTCAGGACTATATGCTCAAGCGAGTGCGGGCAGCCCTTGTCGTCCTGTACCGGGGTTTTGAAAGTTATGGAAAACTGAGGAACTGACGGAAAAAACAACACGTCTACGGGCTGGCCGGTGCGGATATGTGACAGGCGGGCGCCGCAATTTTTTCCGGCATGGTTGGAATACGCCGAAAGGACCTTAAAGGCCCCGTATTTGCGCCCGGCCTGAATGGTCTTCATGCCCGAGGCCCCCGGCGCAGGCTAGAACCTGCCATTTACCGAGAAGCCGAACACCTGGTCCGTGAAACCTAGCCCGGTCTCATTGGAAGTGCGTTCGCGCGTCAGGTAATTGACCCCGATTTGCAGGGCTTTGCCCACGCGATAGGCCAGACCGGCATGCAGGAACAGGTCATCGGTCTTGCGCTTGTCGCCTGTAGAAGGGGTGACTTCCGGCGAATCGAGGAATTCCATGCCTACGCCGGTGTCTATTATAAACCCGCCTATTGTCTGCGCAAAACCCATTTCGGCCAGGGTGGAGACATAATAGCGGCTCAATGCCTGGACAGACTCCATGTTCCCGCGTTTTACGCGCAAAGTAGCCAGAGTATCGGGGTTGCCCTGCCAGCGCAGTTCAAAACTGCCGCCCGGAGTATAGGTGGTGTTGTCCGCGGTATAAGCTCCCACGCTTCGTCCTTCGGAATAGGCCTTGCGTTGTACGTTGGCTTCGGCATGAATGGAAATGCCGCGCATAACCAGGCCTTCCAACCCCAAGCTGGGCTGGTTATAGGAGGAATCGCAATCGCCCTGCGTGGAATACTTTATAAGGCCCTGCTCGTAAGCCGCGAACACCTTCATATCGTCGATAAACTCGTAGCTGACACCGCCGCGGAAAGCGTATTCATTCCTGTCCATGTCCGCGTTATCTGAAGAAAAATATTTTTCCTTCAGGGCGGCAGCGGAAACAAAAGCCTGCACCCACTCGGCGACTGTCGTTGTGTAGGCGGCTCCAAGGCGGCTTTCTCCGCGCCGCAGGCGCTGCGTAAGCTCGGAAACGGCCGGGTCGGTGGTGACAAGATAGCTGCCTGCGAAATTAAGCGCCATGTCCGTGGACCGCCGGAGGTCGAACGACACGCCGGCGTCATGACCGACATAGTCGTTATCGCCCTTGTCCACAGAATAGGAATGCTGCGAAATGCCGTAGTGAGCGCCAAGAGACATGTCGCCGTCCTTATGAGAGAGGCTGAAGCCTACGGAAGAAACGTTTATCCACGCCTGCTTTGGGGCGTTATCGGACAGGTAAATGTTGCTGTCCCGCTTCTGCTCGGAACCGTAAAAAGGCGAAAACTCAAGTGCGCGAGACGGCAGCGCCGAGGCGACGAATAAACACAGTGTAAACAGCGCTTTTTTCATGACGACTCTCCAGTAAACAGCGGAGCGGGCCCGATGAAAAAGGCCCGCTCCGTTCCAATAGCTTAGGATTAAGGCCGCCCGCCCATCGTAAGGGCCTGTATGGCCTTCACGGTGTGCAGCCTGTTCTCGGCCTGGTCGAACACTATGCTCTGCGGCCCGTCTATGACCGCGTCCTCGACTTCGGCGCCGCGGTCGGCCGGAAGCGGATGCATGTAAACGGCGTCCTTCTTGCCAAGCTTCATGCGCTTCTCGGTGCAGACCCAGTCCTTGTACTTGTTGAGGATTTCCATGCCCACCTTTTTGCGGTCGGCCTCGGGGACTTTCTGGTCTTCCAGGTACTGGTGGCAGCCCCAGGATTTGGGATAAAGCACTATGGCGTCCTTAAAGGATTCGTACATGTCGTGCACGATATCGAACTTCGTGCCGTTTTCCTTGGCGGCCTTGCGGGCGTAGTACACGGTGCGCGGCATAAGGTTGAATTCCTTGGGGTGCGCCAGCACCACGTCCATGCCGAAGCGGGGCATGAGGGTGATAAGGCCCTGCGGCACGGACAGCGGGCGCGCGTAGGCCGGGGCGTAGGTCCAGGAAATGACGAACTTCATCCCGCGCAGGTTGTTGCCGAATTTCTCGCGTACTGTCATCAGGTCGGCGATGCTCTGGCAGGGGTGGTCGACGTCGCACTGCAGGTTGATCACCGGTATGTCGGAGTAGGACGCCACCTCGCGGATGTATTTGTTGCCAACGCCGTAGAAGCAGTTGCGTATAGCTATGCCGTGCCCGTAGCGGGAGAGCACCTTGCCGGTGTCCTTGGGGGTCTCGCCGTGGGAAATCTGCATCTTGTCGGG
>JAAYTX010000081.1 GCA_012523635.1 Elusimicrobiota bacterium | reverse complement strand
GCCTGTGTTGGTGGGATTTGCTTCTGTTTTCGTTTCCATGCTACCCCCTGGGTATTTTAGCTTTCTTTTACCAGGGAGGCGGCGCAACCGTAAGTTATTTTCTAGCTAGAAGTGTCCAACCCTTGCTGAACCTCAACAATAGCTGTTCCATGTCTTCAGGACATTAGCGGACTGCTTCAAAATCTCGACATCTTTAGTAGATGCAACCAGCCTGGACAGCATGGCAAATGCCTCGGGCGACGGTGGCATAAAGGAAATAGCGGCAATAAGCCTGTCCGCATACAGGGAATTGCCCTCCATCCGGTGCAGAACAGGCAAAGACTCGCTTCCTATTGCCCCCAAGATCCATGCTGCTGGGATATAGATATTGGAATCGGAACAGGTAAACAATTCAGACAACTCCGGGATGGCAGGAGCCGCGTCCGGCCCCATGGAAGCTATCGTGCGCGCGATTTCTTCGCGTTGTCCACCAACGCCTGCGGCCTGCCGCATTATTTCTACTAAAGGTTTTGCCGCCCTGGGCCCTGATAAAGCCACGGCCTTAATAACTGCCGGACAGTGTACGGAATCTGAATTCAACAACACATATATTTCATCCTTCAGATTAGGGACCATTTCCAGTAAAGCAGCATCTATCCAGTCTCTATTATTCCATCCAGTCACAGGAACTTCACATTTATTGAGTGCTGCAAATAATTTTTTTGCATTTACGGAATTAAATGAAGAAAAAGAGAGGAAGGGCTTATAATCATACCTATTTACCAATTTGGCCCATGTGCATGCGTTTGAGAGAAGCTCATTATTCAAAAAACCAAATTTCACCACAGCATTAGCCGCGACAACACGTGCGGCTCCCTCTGATTTTATGCCTTGCATAATCAGAGGCAAAAGAACATCACGCTCTGCTTCTATCGTCATCAAAACCTGAATTTTTTCTTCAAGCGTTATCTTGGTTGAGTTGGCAATATCCTTGGCAAAGATATTCGCTTTAATATCATTCCCGCTAATACAATATAGAGATTGTCTATCTCCCTCTCTTATCAGCTTTTTTATTATAGGCCTGACAGTCTCAACCTCTCCAAGTTTAGCCAATCCACAAATTAAATATGGCAATCTCTGCTTATCTTTAAAATGTGCCAACTTCTCTTTCAATGCTGTGGCTACATCTTTTGAGCTATACCGACATTCACCAAATGTCTCTAACAACCCAACACGCCGATCAGATTCAGGACTGTGGATAAACTCAACTATCGCTTTCTCTATTACTGGCGTAAGCATTCCCATCTTTGGCAAATTCCAAGAAAGATCTGTCAATTCGATATATTTCATTTCCAAAGCATCGGACAAACATGATGTGGCCACCGGCCCGATATACGAACAAGCATGAATCCCATTTTCACGCACTTCCTTGTCTTCACTCTTTAATGCACTACACACATATGGCAAAAACTTATTTTTTTCGTCCTGCGGTAGTGCTCTGAATATTTCCCGGGTTTTATCACCATAACCAATATCCCAAGCCGAACGCGCATGCAGTAATGCGTAGGCGAACTCTTCCTGCGCATTGCGGGGAGAAGAAAAAGCGCCGCTTGAATTAAGCAAAAGCGTTATAAAAAGAAAGACACTGAAATGTTTAGACGGCATGTTTATTATCGAGTTAGGCCAGTTACAAGCATGAAAAAAGCATATGCCTGTCGGACTAATGCATACTGCCATTACAGAGATGTAATTCAGCCCCCAAACAAATTGTAACGCTTGGGGGGGCTTAAGGCAAACGGAACATTTGGCGGATTATAGCCCGCCGGGGCGAGAGCAATACTTAGTACAATGGATACATTAAAGGGCGAAAGCCCTTTTTGCCATGAGCGAACTGCGCTTCATACACTCCGCCGACACGCACCTAGTGTCGCCCGACAAGCCCGAAGGCGAGCACCGCCTTCGCGTGCTGCGCGAGCTTTGCCATCTGGCGCGCGGAACCGACGCTCTTGTCCTGGCGGGCGACCTTTTCGACTCGGCGCAGGAAGCCGCCTCCCTTGAAAAGCCCCTGCGCGAGATTTTCGCAGAAATGCGCCCCGCGCGCGTGCTGATAATACCCGGCAACCACGACACCCTGCGCGGCCCAGACCCGTTTGACGGCCGCTTCGATTTCGGGCAGGGCGGCAACGTGCATATCTTCAACAAAAAACCCTTCGATGTGCTGGACGTGCGCGGCACGGCGTTCTACGGCTTTCCCTTCTCCCGGTCGCAGACCTCGTTTGAAATGACGCGCGACATGCAGCCCCGCCGCAGCGAAACCCGCGTGGCCATAATGCACGGCCTCGCCGCAGACAGGCCTCAGCTGGCTTCCTTCGCGCTGGAAAGCGGAAACCGCGAGGAGGGTGGGGAAAGCGTCCTGCGCGACGCCGATTTGCGCAACGCCGGATTCTCCTATGCCGCGCTGGGCCACATTCACCGCCAGGAAGTGTGGGAGCACGGCGAAGGCTGCGTCCTTGCCTACGCCGGTTCGCCTGACCCGGTGCGCATAACCGAAACCGGGCCGCGCCGCGCGCTTGCGGTAAAGCTGGACCGCCGCTCCGGCCTGGCCAAGGCCCACCCCGTGGAACTCAAAAGCGCGGGCCGCGCATTCAGCCGTGACTTTTTTCTTTTCCCGGGAGACGAGGACGAACTGGCCGCCGCGCTGGAAACTTTCATTGAATCCTGCGGGCCGGCCACAAAGGCCGCAGCGCGCGTAAGCGGCCTGGGCGACACCGAAAAAACCGCACGCCTGCGCGCCCGCCTGCTTGAGAAATGGCGGCCTAAACTGCCGCTCGGGCTTGAAATAGCGCTGTCCATAGAGGCCGCGCCCTCGGAAACCGCAGGAGACATGGCCCTTTACGGCTTCCTGCGCGCCATGAAGGAACGCGGCGCGGACGGCGAGACCAGAAACCCCGAACTGGAACGCCGCGTGCTGGCCGCTGGCTGGCGCGCGCTGCTGGGCCAGCGCCTGGACCCGGAAGATTTGCTGGAGAACAAATGAAGATAGCCGCCCTTGAGGCCGAGGGGTTCGGCGCGCTGCGCCGCATCAGCCTTGCTCTGGACGGCAAATCAGCCGTCATTCTGGGCGGGAACGAGGCCGGGAAAACAGCGCTGGTGGACGCGGTCTCCTGCGCCCTTTACGGCGCGCCCCGCGCCAACACCGTGACCGGACGGGCCTACGCCACCCGGTACGGAGACGGGTTCTCGGCTTCCGCAAGCCTTCTTATGCCCGACGGAGGCGCGCGCCGCGTCTCAAGCGCGGAGCCGCTGAAGGACGAGACCCAGCCCTACGAGCTTTTCCGCTCCCTGCTGGTGATACGCGAAGGCGAATGCCGCCTGCCTGAACGCGACAAGCTGTTCATGGAATCCTTTTCCGCAAAGGTGCTGGGCGCGGGCTCAGCCAACATCAGGGAGGCGATGAAGACGCTCAAGCGCGTCTACGCCCCCGATGACCGCCACCGCTGGAG
>JAAYTX010000080.1 GCA_012523635.1 Elusimicrobiota bacterium | reverse complement strand
GCGCGGCATGGCGGGGGCCACTGTGGTCAAAGGCATAATGGGTTTCGGGCGCAACAGCCGCATGCACACGGCCAACATACTGCGCCTGTCCGAAGACTTGCCCCTTGTGGTGGAATTGGTGGACAGCGCCGAAAAGATTGACGCCTTCATGCCCGACCTGGACGCCATGATAGGGGACGGGCTGGTCACCCGCGAACCCGTGCAGGTGGTGCTGTACAGGAGCGGGGACAGGAAATAGCTCAAAACCCCGCACACTCTATATAAATGGAAAGCCCGCCTTTACGGCGGGCTTTCCTTATTAAAAGACTGTACAGGCTATTGCAGTTGGCCTTTCACATACAGGTTGCGCTGAAGCCTGGGATGCTGGAACAGGCCCGCCGAAAGCTTCAGCTTGGTCCACCCTGCGGCGGCAAGGGCCGCGACAGAGAGGGCCCGTTCCGAAGCAGTTGGCGCGCCAATCTCTTTATATATGTTGTACTCAAGCTCCTGTATATAGGCGCTTATGTTCCTGTTGGGGCCGAACAGCCGCCCGGCAAGGAACACCGGATAGCACTTGCGCAGTTCCTTGGCCCACTGCTCAGCTTTAACGCGGAGCATGGGGTTTGAGGAACCGCGATGCTTCATGTAGCCCTTGTACCAAGCCTCGATTGTCCTGTAAATAGACGGGCCCAGGCGCTGGTAATCCTCATCAAAGCACCATTCCTGAAGGCGCTCCACTTCGGCGCGCGACATGGTGGGGTGCTTTATCATGCTGGCGAAGCCGGTGGAGCTTTTGTAGGTGAGCTCGGGGTTGGCGGCGAATTCCTCGCGCAGCAGCCCTTCCTTGCGCACGCGGTCGGCCAGCGGTGTGCCGTAGGTGTAGCCGTATATAAGGAACTGCGTGAACGACGGGCGCAGGGCCATCAGGCCTTCGAACTCCTGTCGTATGATTTCCGGGTTCTGGTAGTCAAAGCCCAGAATCATCGAGGAAAGAATGGTGCCGCCGTTTGAATTTATGTCGTGGAACAGTTCGGCGACGGGCCGGCCCTGCTGCTTGCTGTAGCCGGAGCGCGTGCCCTCATAGCCTATCCAGAAGCCGTCTATGCCGGACTCCACCAGCTCCTCTATGGTCCAGCGGCTGAGCGCCTTCACGCTGGCGAAGGCGAAGATGGACAGCGGCTTGCCGTGCTTCTTCACCTCGTCGCGGAACTCGCAGAAGCGCTTGTGGTCCAGCAGGAAATCCTCGTCCAGTATGGTGAACTGGCTGTCGGGGTTCTCGTCCAGATACATGCGCACGACGTTGAACACGTCCTTTCCGGTGGGCAGCAGCTTTATGTGCTGGCGCTTGAAGAAGTGCGAGGTGCAGCAGAAATCGCAGCCGTTGGGGCAGCCCAGGCCCGCGAAAATCATGCCGGTGGAAGAGACCTGCTTCGAAAACAGCTTCAGCTTGCTGACCACGCGCGGGTGGGCGAAACCGTTTTCCAGCGGCGGCTGGCCCAGCAGGCGGCGGGTGAAGCCCACGCCCTCTTCGCGGCAGATGTAATCGCCGTAAGGGGCGAGTTCGGAATCGGGCAGCACGGTGCCGTAGCCGCCCAGTATGATGCGGCTTTTGGGGGAATGCTCGCGTATGATTTTGACGGCTTCCTTCATATGATGGAAGGTGGCCAGGATGAACGAGATGCCGACATAGTCGTAATCGCCGGTCTTGAGTTCGCGTATAAGCTCGTCTTTGGACGGATAATGCAGGACGGTAACCGGAGAATCCAGGTTAGCCGCTATGAAATCCAGACCGTAGGTGCGGTGGACGGCGCGCGGGCTGAAAATCCCCTGCGCCCGCGTAATCTGGCCGTGGAGAAGCTCATAGCCCACGCTGGGGGCGTCCCCGTGGCGCTCACGTATGGGCTTGCAGACGGAAGTGAACAACACCCTTGGTTCGCGGACCTTGGACGATGCGGAGACGGAAGCGGCGGGTTCTGTTAGCAAAGCGGTAGACATTGGCACATCCTTGGTATCGGTTAATTGGCTTGGGAAGGTATAAAAATAATCCGGGCGCGTTAAGCGCCGAAAAAACCCGAGCGCATTATAAGATATCATTCGCGCCCGACGCTGTCAATCCGAATTTTCGGCGGGACGGCGCAGCCCTATAGTGCTATAATTCCTCGTGATGAACACTATAACGACTGACGGCAAAACCCTGCTGCTGTGCGCCGCGCTGCTGGCGGCGGCAGCCCCGGACGGAGCGCGCGCTGCGGCCGAACTTACGCTGCGGGACCAGTCCCGCATTACGGCTTCCTCCGCCACGCTGCGCGGGGGCCTGTTCAATGTGGACGGAAGCACCGTTTCCAGAGACATGGTGGGGGAAATCACCTTCGCACTCAACTCGCAGCCCAAGGCGGCGGCCGCCCCCGCGGCCGACCCGCAGGCCAAGGCCCTTTTCGACAGGGCCAGGACGCTTAAGACACGCTACCAGGACGCCGGCGCCATACTGCTGGCCGATGAAGGAACCTACATTTATGAAGCCGACGGCACCTGGACCGAACGCGCCCGCACAGCGGTGCTGATAGCCAGGGAGAACAAGAAAGCCAACTACAGCGCGGTGCTGGCCTATCAAGAACCGGGACGCAGCCGCGCCGCCATAATCAGCGCTGACATTTATTTCCCGGACGGCCGCGTAATCAGAATGGACCCCTCGCGCGTCAAAAAAACCGCGCCACAGGGCTCCAATGAATTTTTCGTGACCACCGGCGAATACATCTCCTACGAACTGCAGGGGATTGAAACCGGCTGCATAGTGGACTACACCACCGAAACGCGCACCTATAACCCGCACCGCAAGGACTTCTTCATGCCCTACTGGTATTTCCAGGGGGACGTGCCGGTGGACCACTCAAGCGTCTCGGTCACGCTTCCAAAGGACATGCCGCTCCATTACGCCGTGAAAAACTATCCCGGCGCAGGGGAGCCTGTCATAAGCAGTTCCGGCGCATACAAAACCTACGCCTGGCGGCTGGACAGCCTGCCGCCGCTGTACGCCGAACCGCAGATGCCGCCTTTCGCCGACGTCATTCCCTCGCTGAAAGCCTCGCTGCTGCCGGACTGGAGCGAAGTATACGACTGGAGCTTCCAGATGCTCCACCCGCGCGGCAAGCCTTCCGACGAACTGCGCCGCTTCACCCTTGAGCTGGTCAAAGACGCCTCCACCCAGACGCAGAAAGCCGCCGTTATCTACCATTACGTGCAGAAGAACATCCGCTACGTGGCGGTCAAGTCGGGCATAGCGTCGGGCTTCGGCGGCTATCCGGCGGACGTCACCTGGAAGCGCGGCTGGGGCTGCTGCATAGACAAGGCCCTCCTTCTGACGGCCATGCTGTCCTCGGCCGGGATAGAAAGCTACCCGGTATACCTCAACGACAACACCAGCGAAACAACGCAGACAGCCGTGCCGAACCTGCTGTTCGACCACGCCATCACCCTTGCGGTGGTGGACGGCAAGCGCCTGTTCCTTGACTCCACCGGCTACGATTACACCTATCCCGCAATCGCCGCCTTCGACCACGGGGTTAACGCCCTGGTGCCGGGCCTCAAGGCCATAGTGCCGATACCCTTGCCCGCGCCAAGAGACAACGGCAAGTTCTACGCGTATAAAGTGAAGCTTGCCAAAAACGGCGACGCCGACATTGCCGGGGATATGACCTACTCCGGCGCTACCGAGGCCCAGTTGCGCGGGTATTACCGCGAAAGCAAGCCGCAGGAGCGCGAGCTGGCCCTGCGCCAGTTCTCCAAGCAGCTTTCACCGAAGGCCGAACTCAAGGACTGGGAGATTCTCAACTACGACTGGCTGGAAAAGCCTTTCTCCATCTCCATCAAAGTACGCGCCCCGGGTTATGCGGCGAAAGCGGGGGACAGGCTGCTGCTCTCCCTGCCCGACCTGGAGATGGGCCCGCATGACCTCAACGCCGTCTCCATGCGGGACCGCGCTTTCCCGGTGCAGTATGAAAGTTCGCTCGGCATCTACCACACCTATACGCTGGAACCGCCTTCGGGCCTGAAGGCGGAAGGCCTGCCGCTGAAGCTTGCCGTGGACAGCAAGCACTATTCCTACAGCCTTGAATGCGCGCAGGAGCAGCCGGGCGCCGTGGTTTGCCGCGCCGCCGCCGAACGCAAATCCCGCCTAATCCCGGCGGAAGACTATGGGGAGTACAAGAACGCGATGGAACGCGCGGCGGAAATCAGCCGCACCGTGCTGTTTTTCAGGAGCGTGAAATGAGGATAACCGCACTGGCAGTCTTATCACTGGGCCTGCTGGCCCCGGCGCAGGCCAGCGCCGACATACTGTACCTCAACACCGGCGAGGAGATAACCGGCGACCTGCTGGAAATCGACGCCTCCTCGGCGCTGCTTGACTGCGCCGGCATACGCCGCCGCTACCAGCTTGCCGACGTGATGAAAATACGCCTTGTGAGCGAATACGGCAAAGGCGCCCTGCCGCCGGAGAAGGACGAGGTTTACGACCGGCTTTTCGAAAACCCGCCTACCGCGCGCAAATACCCTGAAGACGGGCTGGTCACGCTTCTGGACCGCACCGGCGCGGAGACCGACGGCAGTTTCTCCACCACCACTGTCCGCGCCGCGCGCTACATACTCCGCGAAGGGGCCAGGGACGCTGGCACAAACAGGTTCTCCTACCTGCCGGGCCGCACCGACGGCAAACTCCTGTATGCGCGGACGGTCAGCGGGCCGCAGGCGCAGGCCTTCGCGACCGACGTCGCGGTGCAGACCGGTTCCGAATACCCGGCCTACCCGCTTTACGACAGGGCGCGCAGCGTGAAATTCGCCGTGCCGAACGTGCAGGTGGACACCGTGGTGGATTATTCCTACGTGCTGACGGCGAAGCACGACGAGTTCTATCCGTTCTTCACCGCGCATTTCTTCCGGTCGTCCCAGCCGTCGCGGCTGGAACAACTTGCGGTGACAGTGCCAAAAGGGCTGAAACTGCTTTACAGGGCGGTTAACGCCAAAATAAAACCGGACATCGACACCGAGGACGGGAAAACCTCCTATCTTTGGGAGCAGAAAAAAATCCCTTCCTACAGAAACCAGCCGCTGCTGCCGCCCTACGCCCAGTACGCACCGGCGGTTTACGCCGCGACGGACTCCTCCTGGAAGGCGATACGCGCCGCGTTCGAACCGGAACTGCTCAAGCGCGCGCAGCCCAGCGACGAAATGAAAAAGCTGGCACTTCAGCTGACCGCCAAGAACCCCGGAGCGCGCGAACGCGCCGAGGCGCTGTACAACTGGGTGAACCGGGAGATACAGTACCAGCCGGTGCCGCCGGAAGACTTCGGCTACCTGCCCTCCCCGGCCGCCGAAACTTTCGCACGCAAGGCCGGCAACGCGCTGGATAAGCCCTTCGTGCTGTACGCACTGCTGGCGGCCGCCGGGCTCAAGCCAGACTTCGTGTATGTGGTCCCTTCGGATTCCTATCCTTTCCTTGAGGACCTGCCCAGCATACGCCAGTTCGAAGCGGCGCAGGCGGTGCTGCCGCTGGACGCCGGGACGGAGATGATACTGTGCCCGATAGAACCTTTCGTCAGGTATTCGGAACTGCCGCCGTGGCTGCAGGGAGCGCGCGGCCTGCGCCTGCTGGGGCGAACCGACCCGCTGCTTGCGGAAAACCCGCTGAACCCGCCTGACAAGGAACAGCTGTCGCAGAACACCGTCGTCTACCTCAGCCAGTCCGGCGACGTCAGGGCCGAAACCAGCGAAGAGGCCTCCGGCACGCAGCAGAGCGCATGGCGCGAACTGAAGGACCTCAGCCGCGAGGAACTGGACAAGTACTTCCGCCAGTCGGTGCGTTCGCTGCACGCCAACGCCTCGCTGGACAGCTATTCCATGCAGAACCTGCAGGACATGTCACGCGACATAAAGGTGCGCTACAGCTACTCCATAGACGGCTACGCCGCCAAATCCGGCGGGACGCTGATGGCTTTCAAGCTGCCCATGGCCCCGTTCTCCTCCGAAGAAACGGCGCAGGATGAGCGGGAACTGCCGCTTTACTGGCCGCACACGGAAAAGACGGCCCAGTTCACCAACTTCATCATCCCCGACGGCTGGAAAATCGAGCACATGCCCGCGAACTTCAAGATGGAAGGCCCGGGACACTCCTACAGCGCTTCTTACGAGGTGAAGGGGCGCAGCATACGCATGAAAGAGGAGTATATACGCTCCGTGCGGCTGCTGCCCGCGGAACGCTACGAAGCCTACAAAAAATTCCGCGAGGAGATGGCGGCCTTCGGCGCTGACTGGGTGGTAATCTCTCGGTAATGGAAGAGGGCGCATGAAAGAACTGCTAAAGCGCTGGCCCGCGCTCTCCGCCGGGCTTTCCGGCAGGCCCGTACTGCTCCTGCTGGACTTCGACGGCACGCTGTCGCCGCTGCGAAACCACCCCGACAAGGCCGTCCTGCCGCACAGCGCCAAGCCGCTGCTGGAAAAACTGGCGCGCGCACGCGGCGTGACTCTTGGCTTTGTAAGCGGCCGGGAACTGAAAACCTTGCGCGACAAGGTGCGCGTGAAGGGCGCGATATACTCGGGCAACCACGGGTGCAGGACTTCCGGGCCGGGAGTTAGCCGCAGCGTAAAAATACCGGCAAAACAGCTGGGGGCGCTGCGCGGGCTTTACAACAGCCTAATCACCGAGACCAAAGGCGTGCCCGGCGTGCTTATCGAAAAAAAGGCCTTTTCCACCGGCCTCCACTACTGGCGCGTGAAACCGGCGGACAGGGCCGCCCAACTGGCGGCTTTCGACAGGCTTTTCGCAAAACATTCCGGGGGCGGACTGCTGAAAGCCAAGCATGGGAAATTTATCGTGGAGGCAGGGCCCGCCTCGGCCTGGCACAAGGGCGACGCCGTGGCGCACATACTGAAAAACACCGCAAAACGACCGGGAAACAGAGGCCTGTACCCTATTTACATAGGCGACGATTCCACCGATGAGGACGCCTTCCGCGCCCTGCGCCGCATCGGCATCACAGCCAGGGTGGGGGGAAAAGGCCGGACTGAAGCCGAATATTCCCTGCCCGATATCCCTTCGGTGCGGCGCTTCCTGCGCCTGCTGCTGGAAAGCCGCTAGCCAAGCTCTATCCGGCGCGAGGCGCCGATGTTCTCAAGAAAACTTTCGTCGTGCGACACCGCCAGCACCGCGCCCCGGAAATTGGAAAGGGCGCTTTCAAGCCTCTGCAGGCTGTCCAAATCAAGATTATTAGTGGGCTCGTCCAGCAAAAGAAGCAGCGGCGGTTCAGGAGACGACAGCACACAGGCCAGCGCCGCGTGAAGCCGCTGCCCGCCGCTTAACGACGACACGGGGCGCATGGCCGCCTCTTCCCTGAAAAGAAAACGCGCAAGGCGAAGGCGTTTCTCCTGCTCGGACATCGCGGGCGCGAAACGGCTGATGTTGGCAAGAAGCGACTGCTCCGGACGCAGCACTTCAAGACGCTGGTCCAGATATGCCGCGCGGGACGCCGCCATCCGCAAAACCCCCGAGCTTTCTCCCTGCCGGGGCGGAGCTCCCTGCGCGGCGCAAACCAGCAGTTTCAGCAGCGTGCTTTTGCCGCAGCCGTTGGGGCCGCGCAGGGCCGCGCGTTCAGGGCCGCACAATTCAAGGTCCAAACCCTGCCCGAACAGCCACGGAGCGGAATCAGCATAGCGGAAGTTGAACTTCTCAAGCCTCAGCAAAAGCTTGCCCTGCTGAAGCTCGGTGCGCGGCATATCGACGCTGATTATGTTGCTTTCGCGTATTCGCGCGCGCGCCTGCGCCAGCCGTTGCCGCGCCCCTTCCACAGCCCCGTCGTGCCTTAGCTTGAGGCGCCCCAGGCTGCCCTGCGCCTTGCGTTTAAGGCCCCCGGCTATTATCGTGGGCATTCCGCCCGCTGCGGCCTTTCTTTTGCCAGCCGCCATGCGGTGCGACTGCCGTTCCAACTGCCGCTGGCACCGCAGTTTCCTGGCTCTAAGCTCGGTACGCGCGGACGCCGCTTCACGTCCGGCGGCCTCGTCGGCAACCCCGCGTGCCTCTTCGTAAAAGCCGTAATCCCCGCCGTAGGCGGCAAGGCCCAGACTGGAAAGTTCCAGAATCCTGTCCGCAAAGGCCAGCAGTTCCCTGTCGTGGCTGGCCACCAGGGCGCAGTGCTCCCAAGACTCCAGGAATTCATACAGTGCCAGACGCCCGGCCCTGTCCATGTTGTTGGTGGGCTCGTCCAGCAAGAGAAGCCCGGCTCCGGAAAGCAGGGCCGAGGCAAGCCGTATTTTAACGGCCTCGCCGCCGCTTAGCGTGGCAAAGCCCCGCTCCATGCCTATGTGGCCGGCGCCGAAACTTTGCAACACAGCGGCGATTCTGTCAGCCAGGTCCCAGTTCCCGTCGGCGGCCTGAAGCAGGGCGGGGGAAGTCTCGCCGCGCTCTATGCGGCGCAAGGCGTCAAGCGTCCCCGCAACCCCCAGCGCCTGTGCGACAGTCCCGTCAAAACCCCAGATATGCTGCGGCAGAAACGCCGCCCGGACCGAAAGCGAGATTTTGCCGGAAACCGGGGACAGCTCTCCGGCTATCAGGCGCAACAGAGTGCTTTTGCCGCTCCCGTTGGGGCCCACCAGCCCGCACAAGCCGCCCTGAATGGAAAAACTTGCGTCCGATAGCACGGGCGCACCGCCCGGGTAGGAGTAGGAAACGCCTGAACCGTGCGCGAAAACTCTCGACAAATCCGAAGTCATAAATACCTCTGCTGAACAGTAAACACTGCGGCGCCGCATGGCGGCGGTGGTTTGGAAGATGTGAAACTGCGGAATGTTTAAGCGCGCATAGCCGGCATCCCTTGCGGGACGCCAAAGTAATTATACACGCAAAAAAGCCCGGCGCAAGAGGGCGCCGGGCTTTTCCGTAGAAAACGCGTCAGGCCGGCCGCACGAAAGCAGCCAGCGCCCGTACGGCCCTGTCGGCGGAACGGAACACAGGCATGCCTGCCTCCTGCGCGGCGGCGCAGAACGGGTCGTACAAAGGCCCGGCAGCCACGCAGAACACCACCGGTATCCCGGCACGGCGGCACAGCGGGGCCAGCGCGGACGGAAGGGACTTGTCCAGCCCCTCCGAGGCAAGAGTCTTCATCACCGGAGTAAGCGGCACCGGCGAGATTATCATGCAGTCATAGGCTTCCGCGGCAAGCACGGCTCGCGACAGCTCAAGCAAGGCCGCGTCGGGGGCCATTGGCGTGGCGTCCAGCGGGTTTTTCACGTCCACTATGGAATCCAGCCTGTGGGTCTTGAGAATCTCCGCCAGTTCCGCCGCAAGGGCTGGCTCCGGCTGGGGCAGGACAAGCGCCCCGCCGGGGGTTATGTTGTCGGCCATGGCCGCTGACTCAAATCCGGCGTTGCTAAGCGCAAAAAGCTTCCCGGACGGCGCCTTAAGGGAACCGCAGCAGGAACAAAGCTGTACGTAATTTTCGAAATCCTCAAGCGTGTCGGCCACATAGGCCCCGGCGCGGGAGAGCACGGCGCGGGCTACCGCGAAATCCCCGGCTATGGATGCGGTGTGTCCCATGACGGCCTTCTGCCCGGCGGGAGTGCGCCCGGCGAAATAGACGCCCAGCCTGCGGCCGTCGGCGCGCAGCTTTGAGGCGGCGGCGGCCAGCTTCAGGCCGTCGCTTTCCTTGAGCCCCTCCACATAGGCGAAAACCGCCTTTATGGACTGGTCCTGCACTATGCGCTCCACATAGTCGGCCACAGTGACGTCCATCTGGTTGCCGACGGTGACGCAGTAAACCGGCTTGAAGCGCGGCTGTTTGCTCAAAACGGAGATGACGAAGGCCCCGCTCTGGCTCACGAAAGCCGTCGGTGCGTGGGACATGGTTTCGCCAAGCGGCGGCTCCATCTTCTCGCGCGGTATGAACAGAGTGTTTACCTTGGAGGGATTGGACACTATGCCAAGGGAATTGCCGCCGCTAAGGGCGAACTCGCGTTTTTTGGAACGGGCCGAGCGCATCACCTCAAGCACTTTTTCCTTGGTGTCCGCGCTGCCTTCCTTTTCACCCATGCCGCCGCTGATGAGCACCACTCCGCGCACCTTGCCGGAATCGGCCGCCTCCGACAGCAGGGCCGGGACTTCCGGCGAGGGGATAGCCACCACCAGCATGTCCACGGTTTCCGGCAGCGAGGCGCAATCGGGTATGCAGCGCGCGCCGTCTATCTCGCCCTCTGCGTCTTTCAGTATAAAAGTCTTCTCGGCGGGGAAACCGGCCGACAGCACGTTGCGCAGTATTATGCGCCCCATGTTCACCTTCTTCTCGCTCACCCCGGCCACCGCCACCACCTGCGGCCTGAGAAGCGCGTCCACCGCGCCTTCCGGGGGGAAAGCCCGGCCCTCTTCCGCGCGGCGGGGGCGGAAACGCAGCACGCCGTCAAGCGCGATAAGCCTTGCGCCGGACACCGCGGCGGGGTTGACCTCCACTTCCTCTATTATCCACTTGGCCTTTCCCTCAGGCGAAAAATGCTGCGCCAGCCTGGCGAAAGCCTTCAGCCATTTAAGGGCGGCGGAGTCGTCCAGCTGGCGCTTGCCGCCGCGCACCTTGCCCGAGCAGTAGCGCCACACCCAGGCGGAGTCCAGAAATTTCTGCCAGTCCTCGTCCGAAGAGGCCAGCGCGCAGGGCATCACCGCCGGGGCAGTGCCCGGGCGCAGGCGGGCCGTGAGGGCCTCGGCGTCGGTGCCGCCCACGCCGAAAACCACGGTGGGGCCGAAGGCCTTGTCGTAGCGCGCGCCTATCATGAGTTCAGAACCAAGCGCGAACTGCGGGTGCTCCACAAACTCGCTCACCAGCACGCCTTCTGCGGCGGGAAAATTCTTCTTGAGCTTGGCCATGTGCTCTTTGGCCGCTATCTTTCCGCAGACCACGACGCCGCCTGATTCGGTCTTGTGCAGCACGGCGTGCGAAACCACCTTCAGCACCACCTTGCCGCCCTCGAACTCCTCGTAGCCGCCGGCGGGCAGCTTGTCCATGGGGATGAACACCCGTTCAGGCGTGGGCAGGCCCAGCGCGTCGAGTATCGAATACACCTCGCACTCGTTAAGCGATGAACGGCCCTGAGCGGCCGCGTCCGCGATAATTTTCTCTATTTTTCTCATGACTCCGCTCTCCGTGGTTGTTTGGCAAAAGAAAGGACCAGCCTCTGCAGCTGTGCCCTGCGTCCGTAAAATTCGCACTGTTTTTTCGTGATTATGCCCGCGCCCAGCGACAGGCAGTCCGACGCCGCGCACCCAAGCGCCATCCTGACGCAGGCCTGGCGCGGAGCGCCGTGCGCCTGCCCCCCGATGAGGCCGGCCATGAAAGAATCCCCGGCACCGACCGGCGACACCACCTTTATATCCGGCGGCAGGAATTTCCACAGATTCTGCGGGGTGGCGGCGTAGGTGGCATAGGGGCCGTCGGTGACCAGCACGTACTGCGTTCCCCGGCGCTGCATGCGGCGGAACAGGCGCACCAGTTCAGCCGGGGTGAAGGTCTTGCCCCAGGAATACTCGAACTCCTCGCGGTTCATCTTTATAAGGTCGGGCGAGGAACGAAGCATCACCCGGCGCAGGGGGACGCCGCTAGTGTCTACGGCGGACATCTTTCCGGCGGCGCGCGACAAAGCGATCAGGCGGCAGAAGAAATCGTCGGGAAGGCCTTTGGCTATTCGTCCGCAGAAGGCCACCATGTCGCATGAGGAAAGCGCCGCGCGGTACCGTTCCAGGAATTTAGAGGCGGCCATGCGGGGCACGGCGGGGCCCTCTTCGTTGAGGTCTGTTGAAACGCCGTGCCTGTCCACCACCGAGAGGCAGACCCGCGATTCTCCCGGGCAGAAAGGAATGCAGTCGGCGGCAAGACCCTCGGCCGAGAGCGCCTCGGCAATCCAGCGCCCGTTATGGCCGGAAACGAAGCCCAGCAGTTTCACCGGCACGCCCAAAGTGGTGAGGGCGCGCGCGACGTTCACGCCCTTGCCGCCGGGCATGGTCCTTACGCCGTCGAGCCTGTAGACGCGTCCCTCGGTGAACTCGTCCAGCGCGGCCGTCTTGTCTATGGCGAAATTGAGGTTTACAACCAGGACTTTCTTCATAGCCTTCAGCTGCAAACTGTACCATTTTTCCGGCGCGCTGCAAATGCTCTGCGCGGCACGAAAATGCTAAACTGCCGTTGTGAGAAAAATCCTTTTCGCCGCGCCGCTTGCCGCCGTGCTGGCCATCGCCGCCGGCTGCGCGTCCGCGCCCCAGCAGCGCCAGGCGCCGCAGGAGCAGACCCCTATCTGGGAAACCTGGGACTACCACCCTTCCATAGAACGCGGGCTGGAAATAATCATCAACAGCGAGAAGGGCCTTTCGCTTGCCAGGCAGATGAAGACCCCGGACGGGGGGGAGATGATATACGGCCCGCTTACGGGGCCCTGGCCGCGCTATTACCCGTCAAGGGACCGCATAGTGCTGCCCGAATACACCCGCGACCTGGACTACAGCACCGGGATGTCGGCCGCCTTCGGCATAGCGCTGCGCAAAAGCTACGAGCGCCTCGGCCTTGACGACATGACCGTGGAGGCTGTGCAGCTGGCCGCGCTGGACAGGGTTGAAACCGCCCTTGAACTGGGCATACCGCTGGGCGAAGCCGACAAAACCCAGGCCGGCAAGGAACTGGTCCGCGAAATCTGCGCCTATATTTTCGACGGGGAGGAAGCCTTCCTGTCCGACATCTCGCGCTCGGCCCAGCTGCGGGACCCTGAATACGGCTTTCCTTATGAGACGCTGGATTCCGTGACATTCTGGCTGACCAAGGCCGAGAAAAACACGGGCGAACGCGCCTTCGTGGAAGCAATGACCGAACGCGACCAGGACAGGGCGCGGCGGGGCGTAATCACACAGGAAGAAGCCAACGCCAACGCACTGCGCCTCACCTCTGACTCGATGGACAACCTGCAAAAATACCAGCGAGAGCTAAGCTTCAGCACCTCGCGCAGGATAAACCAGGCCCGCCGGAACTACGAGCTGGCGCTGAGGGAACACGGCCTGTGGGCGCAAAAAAACTCGGCCCTTATGAAAACCTGGGCCGAGAAAATGCCTGTCTGCGACTATATGACGCGGGTTATCAAAACCGTCAGGCCATCTCCTCCCGCATCTTCTTCAGATAAGAGGTAATATCGTCAATCTGCTCGAAGGGAAGGCGGATGCCGCGCTTGGTCCAGCCCTTGTAGGCCACGTCTTCCTGCCACTCGCGCAGGTCTATGCCGGTGGAACCCTGATAAACCGTTATCCTGGCCACAACGGAAAGCCCGGGCCGCTTCGCGAATTTGCCCAGCTCCAGCTCGTCGGCCGGGGGCGCAGCCTTGGAAAGCTTCAGCAGCGAGGACAGCACGCCGGAGACTATGTCCTTGCTCATGGTAATGCCGGCGCGCGTGGGGCCGCTGTAGGAATCGCGCTTTAAATATTTTCGGATGGAACCGTACTTGTAGCCGCGATACTCGTCTATGGAGAATTTTATCTCGGAGCCTTCCGTAGACGGAAGCACCCCGACTTCCTTCAGCACCCTGAATTCATCTGCCGGCATGAGAGCAACCTCCCGCGAAACTTGTGGCCACATGCTATTTGCAATGGTATAATAACATAGCATTATAATGAAGACATGTCAATAAAAACATTAAGCGCATGAACAGTCCTGAATTGACGGTGCTGGGCTCCGGGGGCTTCGCTCCCGCCGACGACGGGAGGGAAGTCAGAAACCCTTCCGGCTACGCGCTTGCGCTGCCTTCGGGCGACTCCGTGCTGCTGGACTTCGGCTTCGGAAACCTACGGCAGTACGCGCGCGCCGGGCTCAAAATGGAGCGCATCAAATACGTCCTGCTTTCACATTTTCATCTCGACCACTGGGGCGACCTGCCCGCATTGCTGTTCGTCTTCCATTACAACATTAAGCCTCTGGGCGGCAGGCTGACCATCGCCGGCCCGGAAGGCACAAAGAAGCTGCTTGGCGGACAGATGGCGGTTTCGCGCTACATGGAACCCTCGGGCTACGAACTGGAGATTGCCGAATTCCGCCCGGGAGAAAAAAAGGATTTCGGGGAGTTCTCCGCCGACTGCTTCAAGGTGGACCACACGCCCGAGGCGCTGGCCTACCGCCTGACAACAGGGGGGAAAACGCTGGCCTATACCGGCGATGCCAAGCCCACCCCCGGGCTGGCGGCATTCTGCGCCGGGGCGGACCTGCTGATAGCCGACGCAGGGTTGAGGAATTCGCTGCCTCACAAGCCGCACATGACGGTTTCGCAGGCCTGCGAACTGGCGCGCGAGGCGGCGCCGCGCCTGACACTGCTGTCCCATCTTTCACCGGACGCCGCGCCCGAGGCCCAGGCCGCTGCGGCGCAATCAGGCGGAAAACTTGCCGCCGCCAGCGACCTGCTGCGCCTGCGGTTATAGTCCGCCTTCCTTGAAATGAGGCCCCAAATATAGTTTATTTTGTATTCATGCGGCACGCGCGCGCAGATATATGACCCAAGCCCAGGACCCTCTTATAGACCTTGAAATAGCAGGGTGCAAGGTCCTCGCCAAAATAGGCGAGGGCGGCATGGGGTCTGTATACAAAGCCCACCACATAATGCTGGACAAGGAAGTCTGCATAAAACTGCTGCCGCCCGATCTTGCCAAGGACGAGCGCTACGTGCAGTTTTTCCTGCGCGAGGCGCGTTCGGTCGCGAAACTGGAACACCCCAACATAGTGCAGGTCTACAATGTAGGGCGCGACCAGGCCACCGGCCATTACTTCCTGGTGATGACCTACATAAACGGCAAAAACCTTGCGGATGTCATAGACGAAAAGGGCCCGCTTCCGATAGAACAGGCACGGGGCATAGCCGAAGGCATACTGCAGGGGCTGGGGGCGGCTCACGCCCAGTCCATAATACACCGCGACATAAAACCCTCAAACATTCTGCTGACCCTGGACGGCATCCCTAAAATCGTGGACTTCGGGCTTGCCCGCAGCGTCAACGAAGACAAACAGCTTACAGTGGCGGGGGAAATGGTGGGCACGGCCTATTTCATGGCCCCGGAGCAGGGCCTTGGAAATCCTGTAGACCACCGCGCGGACCTTTACGCTCTGGGCGGCACGTTTTTCTACATGCTCAGCGGCAAATACCCTTTTGACGGCAAGACTTCCATAGAAGTTGTGCACAAGCACATCAGCAGCCCGCCGCCCAGCATACTGAAATACCGCCCGGACACGCCGCTTGAAATAGCCGGCGCGATAGAAAAGCTTCTGCGCAAAAAGCCGGAAGAGCGCTTCCAGTCCGCGAAGGAAGTGCTGTCTGCGCTTGCCAAAAAAAGCGCCGCCCCGGCAATTCTCGGCGACGACAACGACGCCGCAGGCCTGGACTACGGCAATTCAAAGCAGCGCATAGCCGTGGGCCCGCAGCGCACGACGGTAAGCAAAACCAAGTTTCCGCACCTTTACTCTCTGGAAGAGGAACTGGAAGCCGGGACCAGCGACCGCAGCGCGGAAAGAGCAGCTCCGCCGCCGCCGCAAAAAACGCCCGACATGGTGCCGCCCATGATGCAGGCGCCCAGAATGGCGCCTCCTCCGCCTCCTTTCATACCGGGAGAGGGCCTGCAGGTGCGCAAGGCCATGGTGCACACCGCCCGCCGCCCGATGCACAGAAACCGCGAATCTTTGAAAGACAGCGTCATTTCGGCGCTGGGTTACCTGGCGCTTGGCCTGGGCACGCTGGCACTGTTCTCGGCGCTGGGCGCGCTCACCTCTTCGGTGGTCCCGCAGGACCTTGCGGGCATGGCGGCGCTGGCCGAACCGTGGAAAAGCGACATCCCGTCCAACCATCTCGTGATAGCGGCGCTGGGCGTTTTTCTGCTGGTGATGACCGCGCTGCGCAACAACAGCCTGTTCTCCATACGCACGCTTCTGCTGTTGCCGGTGCCGCTGCTTGCCTACGCGGGCACCATGGCCATCAGCGTGCCGCAGCCGGCGCTAGCGGTCTCGGCCAAGACCGGGCTGGCGCTGTCCTCTATATTCAAGGGCCTGTTCTCCGGAGACCTGCTGCCGGTTTACGCCTGCGCCGCAATCGCGGCCGCGGCTGTGCTGGCGGCGGTGCCGCAGGCATCAAGGCTTGGCTGGACCAGAAAGGCCGCGGCGGCCCTGGCCGTGCTGGCCCTGGCCCCGGTTTATTTCTACGCCTCGCACGCGGCGGCCGCCGCCTCTTCGCCAGCGGCCGGCCTGTTCATGCTCCTGGCGGCGCTGTTCGCCGTAGCCGGGGCCGCACTGCCGATGGTTTCGGGCAGTTCGGCGGCAAGCGGCGCGGCCCTGCTGTGCTTTGGCGCGACACTGGTTTTCTCGGTTGGCTATATCTCAAGCCCTTCGGTCGACATACATTCGGCGCAGATAAAGAAGAACTATGAAAAAAGCATGGCCGAAGCCAAAACCGTGCAGGAAACCCTGCTGGCCATGGGCAACACCGCGGAAGCCGGCACAGTCAAATTCCCGGCCAAACTCGAACCGCAGGAAATAAAGCGGCGCGCCTCCGAACGGGCGCTGAAAAATTTCGGGCTTGAACTTTACAACTCCTCCCCGCGCAACGGCGCGCTGCTCTTACTGGCGGCCCTGCTAACGCTGATATCAGCGATGGGACATTTCCTGGAGCGCCGTTCGGCGGAATAAACCCATGATTTCTTTCTCCGTGCGCTACGCCTCACACACCGACAAGGGCATGGTGCGCGACCACAACGAGGACAACCTCATAGTCGGTTCGGACATCGGCCTGGCCGCTGTGGCCGACGGAATGGGCGGCCATAATTCCGGAGAACTGGCCAGCGCCCTGGCCGTAAAGACCCTTGCGGAAAAGCTGAAGATTTTCATGTCCGGCAAGGAAACCCCTCGCCAGTACGACCCCTCTTACACGCCTTCGGCCAACATGCTGCTGGCCGCGGCCGAAGACGCCAACAACGCCATTTTCGACGCCGCCTCCGCCAACCCGGAACACAACGGGATGGGCACAACCCTGAGCGCCCTGCTGCTTGACGGGGACAAGGCCGTGGTGGCGCATGTGGGGGATTCCCGCGTCTATCTCATACGCGACGGCAAGGCCAACCAGATAACGGACGACCATTCCCTAGTGATGGAACAGGCCCGCCGCGG
>JAAYTX010000079.1 GCA_012523635.1 Elusimicrobiota bacterium | reverse complement strand
CAGCACTATAATAAATGCCGTGGCCGGAAGGCCCAGCTTTCCTGTGGTGAAACCGATTATTTTCGCCACGCTTTTGTGAAGGTATTTGAAAAGGAATCCCGCCGCCAGGACGGCTGAAGCAATCATCAGCGGTTCATGGAAGGCTTCCTTGACCAGGTGAAGGTCCCATTTGCCGGCAATGCTGACGGCGGCCGCGCCCATTACAAGAAGGAAGAGTTCCAGTTCTTCTTCTATGCGCTTCACTGAAAACGGAAGCAGCAACACCAGGCCCATTATAAGGCCCAGACCGCCTACGCCGAGATAGCCCGAGTTCATCATGCTGAGAGTTTAGCAATTTTGCCAAGGCTGGCCTTTGTGTTTAAGTTTCTTAAATAAGATAGTATTTCACGGATGGGCAAACTCAGGTTCCGCTATATACTTCCGGCCCTGCTTGGGGCTATGGCGCTTTCCGGGCATTTTTACCGCGACAATTACCGGAATGTGGACGATTTGCTCCCGCAAACTTTGCAGGAACCGGTCCAGACCGAACTGGCGGGCTCGCCGCGCGTTTTCTCCTGCGACAGGGACGGGCATTTTTGGGAATACACCACCGTTTTCAATTACGACATAAGCGGGCTTGTGTTCGGCGCCTCGCACAAGCTGTTAAGCTGGTACAACGGGGCCGTGCCTGCGGATATCGGCATATTGTGGGGGGAGAACGCGTCGCGCGGGCTTTATAAAAACGTAAAACTGCGCGTGCGCCTGAGCCATTATATGGCCTATATCCGGTCCGGCACCGAATTCCGCATGGATCAGGCGTCCAATAACCATATCGCCACCTGCAATCCGGCTGTGTCCGAGAAAGTCCGGTCAATACTCACGGGCGACCAGGTGAGGATCAGGGGCTGGCTTGTTAACGGCAGGGTGATGCCGGCGCGGGGCGAAACGCGTCCGGAAAAGATAGGCATATGGAACAGCAGTGCAACGCGCAAAGACGGGGGCGAAGGGGCCTGCGAACTGGTATATGTCGAGAAACCGGAAGATATAACGATTTTAAAGCGCGGGCCGATGTTCTGGGAA
Organism: Elusimicrobiota bacterium; assembly: GCA_012523635.1. GTDB lineage: Bacteria > Elusimicrobiota > Elusimicrobia > Elusimicrobiales > Elusimicrobiaceae > JAAYTX01. Next base: position 13,409 of record JAAYTX010000079.1, on the reverse strand, counting down.
ATCGCTTACCATGTGTGCCTGTATGCTTTTGTGGCCGGCTTTGCTGCCGCGGTTTTCCTGTTCCACAGAAGGATGAAGCGTTTGCTGGCGCAGGACGGGGCCTCTACTGCTTCTTGACCGAAACTATTTGCAGAGCCTGAGAGTAGTTAAGGCCGGTCGCGGCCTTGAGCGCTACGGCGGCGGTCTCCAGAATTTTTTCCCCGAAACGGGTGGCGCTTTTATCTATCCCGGCAGAAACCGGCCTGAAGCCGGCCTTGTCCAGGAAGCCCAGCAGGTTGGACTCTGAGAAATTGAACAGGTGCAGTTCCCGTTCCCCCGGAGTATAGAACTTAAGCGTCCGCATCTTGACCATGGCGTAGGCCGCCCGCGTGAGATAATTCGCGGCGTTGGGCACTGCTATCACCAGCACGCCGTCCGGCTTCAGCAGGGAATGCGCTTTTCTAAGCGTTGCAAGCGGGTCGCGTACATGTTCAAGCACATGCCACAGCGTGACAGCGTCGTATTCGGCCCGAGGCAGTTCCAGTTCCAGCAGTTCTCCGTGCCGCACCGTCAGGCCGCGTTTGGAAATATGTTCGCAAGCCCATTGCGAGACTTCAGTGCCGCAGACATCCCACCCCAGGCCTTTTGCCGTATGTAAAAAAGAGCCGTCGCCGCATCCGATATCAAGCAGTTTCCCGGCTTTCTTCAGCGAAGCAAGCAGTTTCGCCCTGCGCTCCCAAAGCTTTGTGCGGGCCCCGGCCTGAGCGTTTATCCAGGGAGTATAGTAAGCGGCGTCGTACTGGCAGTGTATTTGTTGCGGGGCCGGTACCGGGTGCAGGAATGTCAGCCCGCAGGAAGAACATTTAAGAGTTTGCGTACCGTCCGGGGCCAGTTCCTGCATGGAGATATTTGTTGCGCCGCAGAGGCGGCAGGCGGGCGGGGTGTCGGCGCTTGGCATAAGTCTGTTTAAAGGAATTTCCCCGCGATTTTATGCGCCGCCATTATACCCAGGCCCGCCACTATGATGTAAGCGGTGTTTTGCACGAAATAAGGGTACACCAGCAGCGCTATGCCTGCCAGCATGGCTTTCCAGTCGCCGGAACTTTTGCCGTAGCGGAAGTAAATCAATCCTATGCCGGAAAAAATAAGCCCGGCTACGAAACCCCAGACCGACATGCCGAAAAGCAGGCTATCGTTCGCGGGCTGGTTTCCCGCAACGCCCTGCGCCGCCTGAATGATGTCCATGTCGTTCATGGTGATATGTTATAACTTGCCGGGGCCTGCGCCAAGGTCTTTGCCTTAAAGATTTTGTTTCAGAAGCGTCAGGAAGGCTGCGACAGCCGCTTGCGGCAGCGGGCCGGAAGAGGCGTAAATGATTTTTCCGCTTTTCCCTATCATTACAAGGTTGCTGGAATCCGTGACCATGGAATAAGCGGAGGCCATTTTCCCGTCCCAGTCGCCGTATACGGTGATATTCTCTTTTTTGCTGTCTTCAGACAGTTTGTTTTTCCAGATTTTGCGCGTGGCCCAGAAGGCGGAAGAGCAGTTAATAACCGGTACTACCGCCAGTGAGGTTTTTTTATCCGAATTTAAATCGATAAAGTCCGGCAGGGCGCTTTTCAGCTGGCGGTTTTGTTCGACGGCGCCTTTTGTCTCGTAAATTATCAGTATTGCGCGGCCTTTCAGTCCGTCAAGGGACAGCGTTTTTCCGTCGCCGGACTGGACGGAGAATTCCGGCGCGGCTTCGCCAGCCTGTATGCAGAACGCCGTTCCGCAGGCCAGCGCTAGCGGAAGAAACGCCAGGCATGGCTTGCGGAAGAGTTCGAATAAAGTTACGCGTGTGAATGCGTTAGGAAAGCGGGGGGAGGACCCAGGGTGAGGTCCGGCGGCTGTTTCGTCCCGGCGAGAGCCGTCCTGTATTACGGCATCGGAACGCCCTGCGCGATTTTTTTGCGGCGTCTGTTCCGGGCAAGTCATGCGGCCCCTCCGCCGTCCTTGTTGAAATACTCGTCGGCGGCCGCGCACTGGTCCTGGCTGCCGAAAAGTATCACTATGTCTCCTGGAAGCAGCAGAGTATCGGGCGCGGGGTTGGGAAGGTCGGAGCCGTCCCTGTATATGGAGATTACGCTTGTGCCGGTTTTTGCACGTATATCCAGTTCGCGTATGCTTTTGCCGGAGAAGGGCGCATTCTCCTCTATAAGCCACCTGGTGGTGCTGTTGTGCAGCATTGGCAGGTCCTGCCCGGCTGTCGCGGCCATCTGGTGGAAGGGTTCGCTGGTGGCAAGGCCAATAATCTGGTCCAGCAGTTTTTCGTTGAATTCCATCATAAGCAGAAGGTATCTGCGCGCGGCAACGGCGGTTGCAAGCAGCGCCCCCGCGGAATAGAGAAAGAACGGGCTGTATTCGTGCCAGTATCCGGCGGCGGCGAAAAATAGCAGCCCCAGGACGGAAAGGGAAGCGGCGTTGGTTATGTCGTACACCAGACGAATGTCGAGCATTCCGCTTAACTGCCTGGAAAGGCGCGGTATTGAGATAGTCACCAGCAGCAGCACTATGTGGCTGAAATACCTGGCTATGGCGATGAACATCGGCGACAGCAATGCCGCCGCGCACAGCCATACGAGCGCGTGGAACACGTTTCCGGCAAGACTGTCGTAAAGAGCGGAAAGGTTTATTGCGCCGTATATGATGCCGGTGGACAGCGTGGAGTATATTGCAAGGCGCATGGCGTATTTGGAAAATATGGCCGGCCGCTCCGGAAGCTGGTGCTGCACCCCTGGCTTCCAGAACAGCAAGTGGTAGCGCCCGCACAGGCCGGTAAACCAGCCCGGCAGATTGCCGAGTATGACATTTTCTATGCCGTGCATATTGTGCATCAGGTAGGGGAAGATGAAGGTGGTGAGCATCGCCACCGCCACGGTGACTCCGTACAGCCAGTCAGGCGCAAGGCCGCTGGCGGCCGCGGCGGAGGCCAGGATGAAGGAGAATTCGCCTATCTGCGCGCTGCTTACGCCGACCTTCACCGACATGCGCATGTCGTAGCCCGCTATTATCGAGGCCGCTATGCCCCAGAATGTGCGCGCCAGTATGGTGAGCACGAGTATTATAACCACGGAATGCCAGTTGGAAAGCAGGCTGCGCGGGTCCACCAGCATGCCCGCGGACACGAAAAACAGGGCGCTGAACATATCGCGCAGTGGGGCTGTCCAGTTTTCTATTTCCTGCATTTGGGGCGAGGCCGCCACTATGGCGCCCATGAGGAAAGTACCCAGCGCTATGGAGAAGTTGAAATGCGCGGCTATGTATGCGCCAGCAAAGCAGAAGCCAAGCGTCGTGATGCCGGTCAGCTCCCTGTTCCCGGCCTTGGCCACGGCGTTAAGCAGTTTCGGCACTAGCAGGAGGCCCAGCGTGAGGAACAGCAGTATGAAGAAGACTATTTTGACGAAAGTGAAAGCGGTGGCCGAGGCCAGGCTGGCGCTTTGCGCGCTGAAGGCCGACACCACGGAAAGCATTATCATGGCCACCACGTCGTCGCAGACCATGAGGCCGAAGACCGCCCTGGCGAAAGGTTCCTGAGTTACTTTCAGGTCGAAGAAGACCTTGAGTATTATGGTACTGCCGCTTATTGACAGTATCGCGCCCAGCAGGATGCTGGCTGGCAGCGGCCAGCCCATTACCTGCCCTGCCGCTATGCCGGTTATTATCATGCCGCCTACCACCACGGCGGCGGTTATGGCGGCCGGTATGCCTGCCTTGCGCAGGCGCGGAAGGTTGAATTCCAGGCCCAGTGAGAACATCAGAAACACCAAGCCGAGTTCCGAAATGGAGCGGATGGAGGCTATGTCGGAGACCAGCGCGAACGGCGGGGTGAAGGGTCCCACTATAAGCCCGGCCAGCAGATAGCCGATAATGGTGGGCTGGCGCAGGCGGTGGCACGCGTACATGGCAATGGCGGCAGTGGCCATTATCACGGCCAGATCTTTAAGCAGGAAACTCGCGTGCATGGGGGCTATTTTATAAATTAAGAAGAGATAATATAAGCCTCGATTTTCAGCCGGGAAATTGAAACTTCGCGGAAGCGAATGTTAGAATAAATTTCAGTTGTTTCGGCTTCTTGAAACCGGAGGGGTATGAATCGCTATAAAAACTGTATGTTCGGAATGTTGCTGGCGTGCGTGCTTTCGCTGTCTGGCGCTGACGCGCGTGCCTGTTCCCGCGTGCTTTATGCCGGAAACGGGCAGGCTGTGCTTAACGGGCGCAATATGGACTGGCCCGATGCTTTCAACGGCACCGATATGTGGCTTTTGCCGCGCGGCATGAAACGCGACGGTTTTGCCACTGGTAAATCGCTTGAGTGGACGGCCAAGTACGCCAGCCTGGTGGCGGTGTCTTATATGGCCCCGGGCAAGGGCGCGGTGGCCGACGGCATTAACGAGAAAGGCCTGGCCGCCAACCTGCTTTGGCTGGCCGACAGCGATTACGGCAGGCGCGACCAGTCGGTGCCCGGCCTTTCCATAGCGGTATGGACGCAGTATGTGCTGGATAATTTTTCCACTGTGGAGGAAGCGGTGGCTGTGCTGGCCAACCCGCCGTATCAGATAGACACCCGTTCCATAATAGCCAACGGGGCCGTGCTGAAAGCCAATCTGCACCTGGCCCTGGCCGACAAGACCGGAGATTCCGCCATAGTTGAATACGCGGGCGGCAAGCCGGTGATACATCACGCCAGAAAGTATGCGGTGATGGCAAACGACCCCATTCTGGACAGGCAGCTTGAGAACCTGAAGCGCTACCAGGGGTTCGGCGGCAAAAAGCCGCTGCCCGGCACCATATCCCCGGCTGACCGCTTTGTGCGCGGCTCTTATTACCTTTCCAAGCTGCCCAAGCCCGCCACATACAGGCAGGCTTTGGCGGGCCTGTTCAGCGTGATGCGCAACATGGCCCAGCCGTTCAGCACCGTCGCGGACCCCGAGCATCCCAACAGCTCCGCCACGCAATGGACTACGGTTGGCGACATTACCAATGGAACCTATTATTTCGCTTCGGCCACCAGCCCATTCCTGCTGTGGGCCGGGTTCGGCGGCTTCAAGCTGGATGAAATCAACTCTCCCATGAAGCTGGATATGAGCGGAGACAGGGATTTGGGCGGGGACATGTCCGCGAAGTTTGTGCCGTCGAGGCAGTTTGACTTCATGCCAGTAGCGGACAAGAAATAGCCCGGAAACGGTTCTGAAAGTGAAAAGCCCCCGGCTAATGTCGGGGGCTTTTTTTATGAATTGTTTTAATGCCTGTTCAGTTGCGGGTTTCCTGGCGTTCCGTTTTTTCGTTTTGAGGCCAGCGTCAGCAACGCATATACAAGCAGCAGGCCTATCAGCGCGGCGCATACCGTAGAAAACACGCCGCCGCCGAGAAACGCGAGCTTGTAATCAGGCATCGGGGCCCAGTGCTCACGGGCTTTGCCCGCAAAACCCAGGGTAAGGGCGGTTTTATCCAGCCCGTCCGGGTGTTCTGAAGCGAAAAACGCGGCCAGGACGGCCAGCGCCGATGCAAAGGCGAGTTTTTTCTTCATTTGCTTTCCATTCCGCGAAACGTCATGACAAGCATGACGGTAAGTAGCGCTTCAGCCGCCCCAATAATGGCATGCACTCCGGCCATGGACTTCATGACGCTGGCAAGGTTCATGGTCCCTGACAGGCCTATTTCCAGCGCACAGGCCAAAGCCGCCAGCATCACTGAAGCCCAGGCTGCCAGAGCGATGCTGATTTGTTCCGGAAAAACCTTTTTCAGCCCGGCGTGGATGTAGTATCCGCCCAGTGAAGCGATTATCGCCATGTTGATGATATTAGCGCCCAGGGCGGTAAGCCCGCCGTCTCCGAAAGCCAGCGACTGCACCACCAGCACCGCAGAAATGACTATGGCCCCGGCAAAAGGCCCCAACAGCACCGAGGCGAACACGCCGCCTATCAGGTGGCCGGAAGTGCCGGACTGCACCGGGAAATTGAACATTTGTGCCGCAAAAACCCATGCCCCTGCTTCGGCCATGCGCCGCAACAGGCGCGCGCCGCCGCCGGTGAGGGCGCGGTGGCCAGCTGTTTTTATGTTTCCCATTGCGTTGCCTGCCGCCGCCAGCACTCGTTGCGGAACTTTTTCAGTAACGGCCTGCGACACTTTGGCGAAGCAGTAGGCTAACGAGCCCAACGCCGCGCCCAGCAGGCCGCCGGACATTTTGGGGTCTAGAAAACCGTCAGGAATGTGCATGTGCGTTGTCTCCGTGTATGGCTATTATGGCATAAGGCGGATTGGATTGTCTCGGGAGGGATATATGGTAAGGCGGGCTTTTGTCACAGCTATGCTTTTTCAGATACGCTTGTTGCTGGTCGAGGCCCCGGCTCGTGGCGGCACAGACTGCCGCATCACTCCGCCTTTCGAATCCCAACGCGGGTAGCTTTGAAAAGCAAAAGCTCCGCATGTGCGGGTTTTTTAAAAGTTACGGAGATGTGGGATAGTATTAAGAACTTTTTTGTGTTTTTTGATTTATGCCAGTCATTTCATTGTGTGAGAGTTCTTGTATCCACCTTTTGTTAAATGAATTCCAGAAAGCATCTCATTCGCGGATGGTTCAAATCCATAAATATCCTGGCGGATTGCAATAATCAAGTCCCTCAAATATTCATCATGCTTATCCCTAGCTTCTTCATGTGATTTCATGCAAACAAGATCATAAAACCTCATAAGTTTATGAACAACCATTGGAGATGCAATTACAATTAGGCTATTACAGCTTTCTGAAAATCGTTTTTGGGCATCAATATCCGTATTATTATTGGCTAAATCGCTCAAGGCTTTCAGAAAGTGTTCATAATAAGCCTGCTTTAATTTACGTTGCTCCAATTCCAGTTGTTGCTTTTTTGTAAAGTAGTAGGTCAGGCAAGACCCAAGTAATCCTATAATTGCCACACAAACAGTAACCATGATAGCTCCTTTTTTCCTTCCAAATTATACAAAAGCAAAAAAAGGCTTTAGCGAAAAAATAGAAGCCTTGTCTTGTATTGGCGATTGTTATGCTTTTGCACAACTTTTGTATGCTTTTTGCAAACTAGCGGAGAGGGTGGGATTCGGCCACAAGTTTCGGCCTCGTATGGCACTCGGCCGAACTCGCGGCCCCACCTCGCGGGCTCGCAGAGTTCGCCATCGCTGCGGTTTTCGAATCCCCACGCGAAGCAAGCAGTTGCTTCGCTCCCTCAGATTTAAAGAACCCCGATTCCTTGCGGAACCGGGGTTCTTTAAATCTACGGAGAGGGTGGGATTCGAACCCACGAGGGAGTTTCCTCCCTACAGGTTTTCGAGACCTGCTGTTTCAACCGCTCACACACCTCTCCAGTTGCTGCTTCAATATGGTATTATAGCAATCGTCGGAGCGGCTTGTACAAATGCCGCAGCTTAAATGTCCCGGGGGGGCGGGCTGGAAACGCCGCATTTCCCGCCGGTTCTGACAGGGTTGGTGCTGCTATGGAAGAGCAAGAATTCCTGAGCCTGACTGGTCCCAGCCAGCGCGTTTACTACAAATCCGTTAAAGTCGCGGTGGAATATTTCGACAGCATGGGAAACACCGTCCGTCTGGACGGGCAGATTCCCGATGGCAGAGTCCGCGACCTGGTGATTTCCGCCGAAAGCGAGAAGACCTTCATGTCGGGGCGCCTTAACGGCGAGCTGCGGCTGGTGGATTCCCGTACCGGGAACCCGCTGCTGGTGGAGCACTATCGCAACGGGGTGCTGGACGGCGCCCGCCTGGAATTTTTCCCCTCCGGCAATGTCAAGACCGAGCAGTTTTTCCGCAACGGCAAGCTGGACGGCCCCGCTAAGGAATATTACGAGTCCGGGGCCCTGCGCATAGACGACAGCTACCGGGACGGCCTGCTTTTAGCGCGCAAGGAGATGCGCGAAGGGCCGCCTGTCTCCACGGCAAGAAGCTTTATACAGCCTCCTAAACAGCAGGCGTCCGAAACCGACTTCGGCATGCCGGCTTTGGAGGAATTCCTCGGCAAGCCGCAGGAGCACCCGCAGCCGCACCCAGCTACGGAACCCGCGCCGTCCCAGCCTGAGCCGCAGGCACCACCTGCCGCCGCCGCGTCCGCTGAGGTGGTGCGCAAATCCACCGACGACATGCGCTGCTATTTCGCGGGCGACAGGGAACTGGCGCGCGAAAAGATCAACAAGGCCGGCCTTGTCGTAGACAGGGCCGGAACGGTGCCGGACGGCATCGTGCGCGAGTATTACAAGAACGGCCAGATTAAATTCGAGGAAGACTGGCGCGGCGGCAAGCTTAACGGCCTGAAGAAGAAATTCGACGAGCTGGGCCGCATATGGGCCGAAGAGAGCTACCGCAACGACAAGATGGAAGGCCTGGTCAAAATCCATAACTATTTCAAGGATAAGGTGTTCGAGGAGGAGGCCAACTTCTCGGAGGGACAGCTGCACGGCACGCGCAAGACTTTCTATCCAAACGGTGTGATAAGCGTGGAGGAAAACTACGTGCGCGGCAAGCTGGACGGCAACCGCAAATCCTACTACGAAAGCGGCGAAGTGAACACCGACGAAAACTACAAGGACGACAAGCTGCACGGACTGCGCCGGCGCTATTATGACAACGGCAAGCTGTGGATAGAGGAAAATTACCTTGACGGGAAGCTGGACGGTTCGCGCAAGGACTTCTACACCAGCGGCAAATTGCGTTTCGAGGAAAACTACAAGGCCGCGCAGCTTAACGGAAAACGCACTTTTTATTACGATAACGGGCTGCCGATGTACGAGGAAGAATACATGTTCGGCAGGATGACTGCCAGGCAGGAGTTCAAGGAAAACCGTTTCCGTCCGCCGCAATGAAAACCCTGCTTTTTTGCGCTTCTCTGGCGCTGCTGTCTCCCGGCTGTGCCTGGGCCGAGGACTCATCTTCGGAGTGGGAGGCGTCGGTGCTGGAGGTTGGCGGCCCCGTGGACCTTCAGCCAGCCGGCGCGGCGGACTGGGAGCCTGCTCAGGAGCAGACTCCTTTGCATCCCGGCGACAGGATCAAGACCGGGAAGGGCGGTTTCGCCCGCGTGTCGCTGGACGGCGAAGCCATACTTGAGCTGGACGAGCTTTCTCAGCTTACTGTAAGCGCCGTGCAGTATTCCTCTGCCAGCTTCTCTTTATCCTCCGGCGCTCTGCTAGGGAAAATAAAAGATTTGTTTTCACGTAAGCGCCGGTTTGAAGTGCGTACCCCGGCTGCGGTTTGCGCAGTGCGCGGGACGGAATTCGCGGTTTCCCACTCCACCGCCTCCGGCGATACTTCTGCGGGCGTTTTCGATAACGGGGAAATACTTCTGGGCAGCGTTTCGGACAAGGAGTCCGATTATGTCTCCGTTTCCTCCGGACGGGAAGCGGTGCTGTCTCCGGGAGAAGCGCGCCCGCATGTGGGCGAAATGCAGCGCCTTAAACGGCGAAAGGCCCGCATGGCTCAGGTCAGCCTGCGTGTTGAGGCCCTCAGGTCGGCCTGGAAGCGTTCCGATGCAAAACAACGCGTCATGCTGCGCCGCCAGCTCCTGAAACAGCGTAAAGAGGCCCCCGCGCAGAACCGGGCCGAGGCTGTGGGGAAAAAACGCAATCCCAGGCAGGCGCAGACCGGGCGTCAGGCCGACGCGCGGCAGCAAAAAGCCGAAGCGCGCAAGCGCAGGCAGGAACAGCTTCAGCGGCGAGCCGTAAGGCAGGCCGCCATGGCTGAAAAAAAGAAACACGGCGCCACGGGCGCAAAACGCAGAGCCCGGAAACCGCTCGCCGGTGAATAGCCTCATTTAACAGATAAAAAAGCAGCCCGTCTTTCGGACGGGCCGCTTTCGTTTGCGCTTAATGCTGTCAGAAGCGCTGCCAGAGCTTTTCGGAGAGCTCAAGCGCCTTGGCGGCTATTTCGGCTTCGTCGAGTCCGATCTGGAGATTCTTGTTCTCCATGAGGACGCGCCCTCCGGCTATAGTGCTGTCCACGGCGGATTGCGACAAGCCGAAGCAGAAATGCCCCAGGAACGTGTTTTCATTCAGGGGTGTCGGCGCGTGGTAATCCACCAGTATTATGTCGGCCGCGTTGCCTTCCGCCAGTTCTCCCAGCCCGAAGCCTTCCCATTGCCTGCCGGCTATTTTCGGATTGTTGAACAGCGGCGCGGACAGCGCTTCCATGAATCCGACGCTGGGGTCGTTATGCTTGAGGTGCTGGGCCCACAGAGCCACGCGCGTTTCCTCGAACATGTTGACGGTCATGGCATCGGTGCCGAGGCCGACCAGCATGTTTTTGGCGTTCATTTTGACTATGTCGGCTATGCCTACGGCGTTATTCATGTTGGATTGCGGGTTGTGCGCCACCGGGGTGCCGGTGCGCTGGAGGATTCCCATTTCCCGCTCGTCCACGTGAACGCAGTGGGCGGCTATGGATTTGGGGCCCAGCAGCCCGAACTTTTCCAGGCGCTCCACCACGCGCAGGCCGTAGTTTTGCACATTGAAATCCTGGTCGGACTGCGCTTCCGCCGTGTGCACGTGGAACCCGGCTCCGAGCGCGCGCCCGGTTTCGGCGGCTTACTGCAGGGTTTTGTCGTTTATGGTGAAGGATGCGTGAAGGCCGAACATCGCGCGCAGCTGGGGGTCTTTTTCAGCGGCGCAGCGCTTTATGAACTCGGCGTTCTCGGCTATGCCGTCGTCGGCCACTTTCTGCCCGTCCCTGTCCGAGAGCTCGTAGCAGAGGCTGGCGCGCAGGCCGGAGAGCTTCACGGCCTCGGCAATCCTGTCCAGGGAGCCGCGCGCCGCGAATGGGCTGGCGTGGTGGTCTATGAGCGTGGTGGTGCCGTGCTTTATGGCGTCTATTAGCGGCAGAAGGGCGCTGTAATAGCAGTCGTCCAGCGTCAGTTTCCTGTCCAGCCGCCACCAGAGGTTGTCAAGAATCTCGCGGAAGTTTTTTGAGGGCTTGGCCTTGCCCAGCCCGCGCACCATGGTGCTGTAGAAGTGCATGTGCGCGTTGATTAGGCCCGGCATGACCACCTTACCGGAGGCGTCCAGCTCCCGGTCGCAGGCGTCCTTGAACTCGGACGGCTTTCCGATTTTCTTTATTTTGCCGTCTTCGCAGAGCAGCCAGTGCCCGTGCAGGACCTTGTTGGAGGCGCCCAGCGTTGCTATGACGCCGTTTTTTATCAGCAGGTTGTTTTTCATATCGTCAGCTTTTTGGGGGTCAGTGTTCCATAACCGAAAGCTCTTTGGCGGTGCGCTTGCGCATGGACAGCGCCCCCGAGAAGCATTTCTGCACGCAGATGGAGCAGCCTATGCACTTGGCCGGGTCTATCACCGGGATTTTCCTGCCGTCCAGTTTTATGGCCAGGTAAGGGCAGCGCGTGCAGTTGCCGCAGTGCATGCACAGTTCCTCGTTGACCGAAGACACTTTTTTCACCGGGGACAGTTCCATGAAGCCGGTTATCGGCTTGGGGAGGGCGCAGCCGATAAGCTCTTTCACCGAGCCTATGCCGCGTTCTTCCATCATGTAGCTGAGTCCGGATTCCAGGTCGTTGATTATGCCGTAGCCGTATTTCATGACTATGGTGCAGAACTGCACCGTCTGCACCCCGAGGGCCAGGAAGTTGGCGGCGGTTTTGTAGTCCATGGGGCCGCCGTTGCCGGAAATGTGGAGCTGGTGGCGCGCCGCGTTGGCCAGCGTGAGGTTGCTTATCGGTATCACGCCCTCTCCGCTCATGCCGGTCACCACGCCTTCCTCCCAGGCTTTTTTCGCGCCCTTGCGGAAGGCCAGTGTCGGGAAGGAGTTGGCCAGCGTTATGCCGGCCTTCTTGTCGGGATATTTTTTGTACACCTCTTTTATCGCCGCCAGCACCGGGTATACGGAGGTCACGGCGCCGGTCAGTTTGAAGAGTTTCGGGACATCAGGGTCGCTGACCTGCATGACCCAGTCTATAATCTTGGCTGTAAGCTCCGGGTCCTGCGACACTATGTCGCCCTTGGTCCCGTCGCCGCCCTGCGGGCAGGAGAGGCTGTATTCGACGCCCATGGCTCCGGCGCGTTCCAGTTTTTTGGTGTTGGACTGCCAGCCCTTCCTGTCGAAGTCGTCGTTGCCGGTGACCGGGCCGCCGGTGGAGGCCATGGTAAGCCTGTCGGGGTATTCGCGCACCAGCTTTTCCACTTCGCGGCACACCCTGTCCAGCGGATGGCCGGAGACGTTGTCGCAGTTGGCGTAGGTGCTCTGCGTGAAGGCGAACATGTATTCGCCGGGAATATGTATCGGCACGCCGTCAAAGGCGGTTTTCATTACGCCGCCGGCCCAGCCGGCCTCGTAGGCCAGCTTCATCTGGTCGTAGCCGTCGGAATGCGGCGCGGCGGACAGCAGGAACGGCGACTTGATTTCGCGCCCGAAAAACTCAGTATTCACAGGTACTGGAAGGTCGCGGCGGCCTGAGAGAACGCACACGCTTTTCACCGGCTTCTCTATTTTGGGCTGCTTGGCTCCGCGCATGAAGGCGTCGGCCAGCAGGGCGGCATTTTTCCCTGCGGCGGCGGCTTCCACCACAGTAGTGGCGCCGTTGGCCACGTCGCCCGCGAAAAACACGCCTTTTTCGCTGGAAGGCTTGCAGTCCGGCCTGCTGCCTATGGCTATTATCACAGCGTCGAATTTGCGGTTGTGCCCGGTGCCGGGAATATCAACCAGCTTGCGCGAATCAGAGCTTTCGCCTTTGGCGGGTTCAAGCTTCACCAGCGACAGCGACTCAATTTTCCCGTTTTTGGCGTTTATTGAGGCAAGCCGTGCGCGTTCGGTTATCGCGACGCCTTCCGCAAGCAGCTCATCCAGTTCCTTCTGGCCCAGCGGCATGTCGCAGACGCGCCGCCTGTAAATTAGTTCCACGTGGCGCGCCCCGGCCCGTACGGCGGTGGCGGCGCAGTCGGCGGCGACGTCTCCGCCCCCTATCACTGCCACGGTTTTGCCCTTCATCGGGTATTTTTTGGATGAGGCAAGATATTCAGACCAGGCCAGCGCACTGTTTTCGCCGGGTATACCAAGGGCTATGGGCTGTGTAAGGCCTGTGGAAACCACCACGGAATCGTATTTTTTCGCCAGTTGCGCGGCGGCCGGAACTTTTTTGCCGGTGATGAAATTCACTGCCCCAAGGGATTTGATGAAAAGCAGGTCGTCTTCCAGCACGGACTTGTTCAGTCGGGAATCCGGTATCAGCTTGCACATGCCGCCGGGCGTGCCATCGCTTTCATAGACGTCTACGGAGTAGCCCAGCTGCGCCAGCACCGCGGCTGCGGCGCAGCCGGCAGGACCGCCGCCTATAACCGCCGTTTTCCTGCCGTTGGTTTTGGCCTTGCCGAATTCCGGCATTACGCCCAATGCGCGTGCCTTGGCTATGATGGTG
>JAAYTX010000078.1 GCA_012523635.1 Elusimicrobiota bacterium | reverse complement strand
GGCGGCCGGCGCGGCGGCCGGGGTGGTCTGCGCCATGGAAACGGCGGAGCCCAGGAACAGCGTCACAACGAAACATATTGCTGATTTCATCTGTTAAGTTTCTCCTTGTTGGATAGGCAATTTAGTCCTGCACTAATTAGACGCCTGCGGTGTCTTAAAAGTTCCATCGCGGGCGTTTCTCCAATACAAAATGGAAAGCCCCGCCAGGATATAAACGGGGCTTTTCGCGGAACTCAGGTTGTTTTTTGGGTGTTACTTGAAGCTTTCCATGCCTGAGAAGCTGCGCTTGAACGAAAAGCCAGCGAGCGTCTGCCTGTCGTCCCCGGTCGGGGTGCCGGTAATCATTCTGGCCACCAGTTCGCCCATGCCGGGGCCCAGCATGAAGCCCTGCCCGCACATTCCGCCCGCTATGAAAAGGCCTTTGGGAGTTTCAAAGGCATCCACTATCGGGGATCCGTCGGGCGTCATGGGGTAGAGGCCGCGCCAGGTGCGCCGCACCTTCAGCGCGGCCAGGCTGGGCAGGAGGTTAACCATGCGCCTTGCCGCCAGAGGCAGGAAGGACGAGGTGCTGCGTCTGTCCGTGCCCCACGCCGGCGGGTTGGGCGTGATGCAGAACACCATCTGCCCCTCGCTGTTCTGGTAGAAGTAATAGTTGGAAGAGGTCTCCTCGGAGCGGATGTCCACCACCATGGGGGCGAACATCGGCTTTGCCGGCTCGGTGATTCCCGCCTCGTGAGAATCCGGCGAGATGGGCGCGTCTATGCGGGCCATGGCGCAGATTTCCTTGCCGTTGGCCCCGGCCGCGTTCAGCACCATCGGGGCGGAATACGTGTTCCGTGCGGTGCGCACGCCGCGCACCTTGCCGTCTTCTATAAGCAGGCTGACGGCGGATTCCCCAAAACGGAACTCCGCGCCCAGCGAGACGGCCTTGCGGTAGAAGGCGTTGTTGGAGAGCAGGGGGGAGGCGCTGCCGTCGTCCGGGGCGAAAGTGCCGCCGCGCAGGCCGTCCTCGCTGATGCCGGGCACCAGTTTTTTTATGGCGGCGGCGTCAAGCCAGTCGATGTTGAGGCCGTGTTTTTTCTGCACTTTCAGCAGGTCCTTCATCAGCTTTTCGTGCTTTTCGGTGTAGGCCGGGAAGGTGTAGCCGCCCTTGCGCCAGCCGATGTCGTCGCCGTTTTCTTCCTGCCAGCGCGAGAATATGGACAGGCTGTCCAGCGAGACGCGGATTTTGGCGGCGTCGGAGTGGGTGGCGCGTATGCCGCCGATGGCGGCCTTGTTTTGCCCCTGCCCTGTGGAATGGTTCGGGTCCAGCACCAACACGCGCAGCTTGCGCCGCGCCGCCGAAAGCGCGCAGGGCACGCCTATGCTGCCCGCGCCGATTACTATAAGGTCGTAGGTTTTCTGGGACATATCAGTATTTCCCCGCGTCAAAGCCCGGATGTCGTCCGGCTTTCTTTCTTGCGTTGGCGAACTGGCCAAGCGGCACTTCCATCACCAGCGGGCGCAGTGTGTTCTGCGTCACTTCCTCGGGCTTGACGCCCTCGGCGCGGAACAGCGCCATTATCTGCGTCTGGCAGGTTTTGCCGCCGCAGGCCCCCATCCCGGCCCGCGTAAGGGCCTTCAGCTGGTTCATGTCGCGCACTCCGCCGCGTATTGCCTTGCGTATTTCCCCTGCTGTTACGCGCTCGCAGCGGCAGATTATGGCGTCGTCGGGCGTTGTCGCGGCGGCGGACACTTCCGGCGCGCGCGGCTGTGGTTGGGCGTACAGTTTCAGCCCCGCCACCGAGGGCGCGAGGCTTTTGTCCACCTTCACGAACACCAGGAGCGTGGAGGCGGCCTTGAGGTCCTGAATGCGGGCCACCTCGGCGTCGGCCATTTCGCGTCCGTCCACGTCGGTGACTTTCACAAAATCGCCGGGCTTCAGGATGCCGCGCCCTATTTCAAACGGAAGGCCGACCAGCGGGAAGTTGGCGTCCTGCCGGAAATCAAGCAGTGTTACGGCCAGGCCGGGGCATATAGCCACGCACTTTCCGCAGCCTATGCAGGTGCCGTCGAATTCCGGCAGATTGGTTATTTCGGGGCCGCGCAGTTTTATGGCTTTCTGCGGGCACACGGAGACGCAGGGGTTGCACGGAATTTCCTGCGTGCAGTGGAACACCGGGAAAACTCCTGACGACGCTGCCGGCGCCCTGCGCGGCGTGGTGGCACCAGGCCTGCTTTTTAGTATGTTGAGCTTGGCTTCCCATTCGGCAGGCGCGGGCTCGTGTGAGAGGCCGAGGTTAAGGGCTATCTGCCGCCCGGCTATGCGGCCGCTGAACATGGCGGCTGAGGCTTCCGCTATTTCCTGCGCGTCGCCAGCCGCGTACACGTTCATGCCGAAGGCCGAGGCCTGCGCGTAAAGCTCGTCGCAGGGGTTCAGGCCCACGGCCACCAGTAGCGTGTCCACGGCAAATTCCTTTTCCGTGCCGGGCACGGGCTTCCATTTGGCGTCCACCTGCGCCAGCACGACTTTTTCAAGGCGTTCCCTGCCTTCGGCGCGCAGAACGGTGTGGGAGGTGTAGACGGGGATGCCAAGCCGCTTTATCTTGTCGGCGTGTACCTTGTATCCGCCCACCTGCGGAGCGCCCTCAGCCAGCCCAGCCACTTCTATGCCGGCCTGCACG
>JAAYTX010000007.1 GCA_012523635.1 Elusimicrobiota bacterium | reverse complement strand
TTTTTGCCCCGTTCGGAGTTAGAGCGTACAAGTTGTTGTCCCAGGAGCCTATGTAAATTGTGCCGTCAAACGCTATGGACGGCGGCGCGTAGATAGGCTGGGAGGTATAAAACACCCACAGCTTATCTCCGTTTTGAGAGAAAGCATACAGCGCATTGCCGGCCGCCATGTAAATTCTACGGCTTGGTCCTGCCATCGGAGAGGAATAAACATCCCCGCCAAGGGGTCTGCTCCAGTTTAGTCTGCCGTGCGGGCTCACGGAGAACAGCACTCCCTGGGCCGTGGCGCAGTATATGTCTCCGTAGCGGTCCAATACCGGGGAAGAGCGTATTAGGCCATTGGCATTAAAAGCCCAGCGTTGTGTCCCGTCCGGATTTAGCGCATGCAGGATGCCGTTCCAATCGCCTATATATATGGTTCCGTCGGAGGACAGTGCTGGTGAGGAGTCAATTTTTGCGCCTGCGCTGAACTGCCATTTCAATCGACCGTTGGAATCCAGGGCATAAACGTTTCCGTCGTATGAGCCGATGTAGATTGTTCCATCAGGAGAAACGGCCGGAGATGTCCTGACTTCGTCTCCTGTCTTGAAACGCCATTTTTCGTGCCCATCCTGGTTTAACGCATACAGGAAACTGTCGCTGGACGGGATGTAGATTGTTCCGTCCTTGGAGAATGCGGGTACAGTATATATGACGTTCAACGTTTTGAAAATCCATTTTGTGCGGGGGTCTTTTGCAGAGATGTCCTTGTCTTCATCGGCATCCGGGTAACGCTTGGCAGGCGGTTGTTCCTGGTGCGGGGCGGGAGCATCTTTCCATGTCCGGCTGATTTCCGCGCTCTCCGCCCTCAATATGCGGCCCGAAGCGGTGTCTATCAGCCTGGCATTGATTTCAGTTTCCTTATCCGAGAGGTCGTTAAGCGTGCCGGTCAGTATGGCCTGAACGCCGAGAAATGTGCCCAAGTCGTTTTGTTCCGAGGCGGACACTATGCCCAGCAACTCAAGCCGCTTTTCGTCAAGCAGTTTTTTTAAAAGGTTTCTTTCCACCACTTCAATATCCTGTTCCTTCGCGATATGCGTGGTGAGTTTTTCCTGGACGATGGAGGAACCGGAACTGAGTTCGCCTTTCGGATATGAAAATTCCAGAACGGCCACGTGAATAGTATTTTTGTCCCTGGCCGTCTGTGCCATCAGGCGGGCGATTCGTTTCAGCGGATCGGCGTATGAGTATTGGGCATGCAGAAGAATTGCCGTCGTCGCAATAAACAGCCGCGCAGTCAACAGATTCAGATTAATCTTTATAATGCGCATATCAATTATTGCGGCGCGGTTTTCCGCAGGGCGTATATGGAGCGTCCGCGCGGATATGCGCCGATTTGAAAAACAGAACAGCCCAGTCCCTCGGTTATCGCTTGAATCTGATGGTTATATTCGTAGGCCGGGTCCGAGACCGTGTCCAGAATTATTTCCCCATCCTGGTTCAAATGCCTTTCATATAACTTAGTTACACAGGATTTGAGAATATCCGGCGGCAAGTGGTGTATCCAATTGACCAGAATTATGGAGTCATGCTTTCCGTCCAGGAACGATTTGGGAAAATCCAAAGGCAGAAAACAGGTGCGGCCATGCCCGGAAAAAATATTTTTAAATGCTGCCGCTTTCAGTACGGTCCCGTCCAGGTCGTATCCCGTTTTGCGCTTGAAATTCAGGGCGGAGATGACATCCCCCAGTCCGCAGCCGATTTCAACTGCGCTTTGCCGCTCGCTTTCAGTTCTCTTGTTAAGGTGCGCTATTATGTCCGCCGGGTAAAGCCTGTCCAGCGCCGTTCCGGCATGCCATGGGTCCAGGCCGAATGCCGCGGTCAGCAGTTTGTTACATAGAAGAGACAGTCTCCTGCGCAGGCGTATAAATGCATTTAGAACTGCGGACAAAGTAAATGTTCCCCCTCTGGACTTTGATTGTAGCGGTTGGGGCGCGGGGCGGTCAATGGCGCCGCTATTGGAAATCGATAAGGTGCCAGCGGCGCGTATAAAGCGCGGAAAGGCGTTTTTTAAACGCCTGATTTTCCGGCGCGGATAAGTCCGGGTCGGAGGAGAACAGCGCATCGCGGTCTGCCAGCGCCCATTCCAGCAGTTCCCGGTCGCGCGAGAGGTCAGCGGCGGCGAAGTCGCTGTCTCCGTGCTGGCGTTCGCCCATGAATTCGCCGTGGCCGCGCAGCTCCATGTCGGCTTCGCCTATTTTGAAGCCGTCGGAAGTGGAGCAGATGGTGTCCAGGCGGCTGAGCGCGTCGGCCGATTTGGAGTGCGTGGAAAGTATGCAGAACGACTGCGCCGCACCTCGGCCCACCCGTCCGCGCAGCTGGTGCAGGCTGGCCAGGCCGAAGCGTTCGGCGTTGCGCACCAGCATCACGGTGGCGTTTTTGACGTCTATGCCCACTTCTATTACGGGAGTTGCAACAAGCGCGTTAATCTCGCCTTTTGAAAACGCGTCCATCACCCCTGCTTTCTCGGCGGCCTTCATGCGGCCGTGCAGCATGGCCAGCCGGAATTCCGGGAACACCGCTTTCGACAGTTCCTCGAATTCGGCGGTGACGGCTTTCAGTTCCGGCAGTTTGGATTCGTCTATCACCGGGTGCACTATGTAAGCTTGCCTGCCCTGCGAAAGCTGTTCGCGCACCTTGTCGAAGGCGGCGGCCTCCGGCAGTTGCATGGTCTGTATGGGGATTCTGCCCGGCGGGAGCTCGTCTATCGAGGAAATATCCAGGTCGCCGTAAAGCGCAAGGGCCAGCGTGCGCGGAATCGGTGTGGCCGTCATGACCAGCAGGTCCGCGCAGTCTGATTTTCGGCGCAGGGCCGCGCGCTGCTTCACGCCGAAGCGGTGCTGTTCGTCTATCACCGCAAGGCGCAGGGCCGAGAAGGCCACGTTGTCCTCAAGCAGGGCGTGCGTGCCCACCAGCATGTTGATGCTTCCGTCGGCGGCACCGGCCAGTATCTTTTTGCGGGCGGCCTTTGGCGTGGCCGAGGTCAGCAGTTCAAAGCGCACCGGCAGGCCGCGCAAAAATTTTTTCATGGTCAGGTAGTGTTGTTCGGCCAGGATTTCGGTCGGGGCCATGAACACTCCCTGATGTCCGTTCTCCGCCGCAAGCAAAAGCGCCGAGAGCGCCACCACGGTTTTGCCGGACCCGACGTCGCCCTGCAAAAGGCGCGTCATGGGGCGGGCGGACTCCAGATCCGAGAATATTTCGTTTATAACGCGCTTCTGCGCGGCCGTGAACTCAAAGCCCAGCTGGTTCCTGAAAGGCGTCAGCAGGGTTTTGCGCACCTCGTATTTCTGCGGTTTTGATTGCGCGCGGGTCTGCCTGCGCTTAATGGCCCAGGCGCAGGCCAGGGTGAAGAATTCCTCGTAGGCAAGGCGCTTGCGGGCGTTCTCCAGCGCGGCGTCGTCCTGCGGGAAATGCATTCCGCGCACCGAGGAGCCCAGTTCGGGCAGGTGGCGTTTCCTTAGTAAAGAGAGTGGTAGCGTTTCGTCGGAGGGCGCGTACTGCGCCAGCGCGTTGTGCACGGCCTGCCGCACGAATTTGGCGTTAAGGCCGTCGGTCAACGGGTATACAGGCACTATGCGTCCGGCGTGCAGTTCGGCTTCCGGCGAGCCGGGTTCGTAGTACTCCTCGACGCGAAGGGGGCCGGTGTTGCCGAAAATATCGGCGTCGGTGCGCGCTATCAGTAGCAGTTCCCTGCCGGGCAGCACGCTTTTTTTAAGCTGGGCGAAGGAATCGTAGCCGAAGGCCATGCGCTTGAACCAGACGGCGGTATAAGAGCGTCCGTTTTCATCGGTCGCCTCGGCCTTGAACACGCCAAGCCGCCCGCGCCGTTCCTGAAAAGAGGTTTCGCCGATCTTAACTTTCAGCACGGCAAGGGAATTGTCCCCGGCGGCTATTTTGCGGCCCAGACGGCGGTCCTCCCAGCCGCGCGGGTAGTAGCGCAGCAGGTCGTCCACGGTCAGCACGCCCAGACGCTCGAACAGCGCCGCGCGTGCAGGGCCTATTCCTTTGATATAGCGTATGGAGACGCCGCTTTCGTTCACCCCGGAATTTTAGCAATTTGAGAAATGTCCCGTAATTTTCTAAACTATTCTCCTATGGCTTACAAATGCAAAATATGCGGAAAGGGTCCCGTGAGCGGGAAGTCTTACAGCCACTCTCATAAGGCCACGAAACGCATCTTCAAACCCAACCTGCAGAAGCAGAAAGTCGTGCTGACCGGGCGCACTGAGACCGCCTATGTCTGCACCGCCTGCATCAGAAGCGGAAAAGCACCCCGCCCCAATAAATAGCGTTTGCAGTAAACGCTGTAATTTGGCGCAAGGGGTTTTGGCGACAGCCGGAGTTGCTGTCGCCTTTTTGTGCTTGTTCCTGCCGCTTGAGAACCCGGACATTTTCTGGCATCTTTCGGCCGCGCGCGAAATTCTGGCTTCGCGGGCTCTGCCCGTTTCTGATTTTCTGTCGTGGAGCAAGGCCGGACAGCCGTGGGTGGATTTCGAATGGCTGCCGCAGCTTCTTTACTATGCCGGGTGGAAGCTGTGCGGCTACGGCGGCCTGCTGGCCTGCAAACTGCTGATACTGTTGCCGATTTTCTGGGTGTTCTGGCTGCATGCGCGGCTGTATGCCGGGCGAGCCGGCGCTTTTCTCGCTCTTCCTGTACTTGCCGCCGTGCTTCTCCCGGGCATGGATTTAAGGCCCGAAAACTTCAGCCTGCTGTTTTTCTCGCTTCTCCTTTATTTCCTTGAGCGCACACGGCTGTCCCCGCCTCTGGCCCTGCCTAAATATTACCGCTGGGGCGCGCTTGCCCTGTTTTCGCTTTGGGCCAACTGCCACGGCGGCTTTGTTTATGGCCTTGCGCTCATAGGCTTCTACTGCGCGGGCGAATTTCTGCGCGTGAAACTGCCCGCGATATACGGGCGCATGGAGCCTGAGGATTTTTCCCTTTTCAAAACCTATGCCGCGCTGTTTTGCTGCGCCGCCGCCGGAACTTTTATAAACGGCTACGGCCCGCGCATCTACACCGTGTTGTTCGCCCATGCCCGCGAGATGGGCGTGATAGGCGAGCACCTGCGCGAGTGGCAGGCCCCCGAACTGTGGGTGCTGCCGCAGTCGCCGTACTGGGCTTTGGCCGCGCTGTCGGGCGCGGTTTTGTTTCATCGGGCCATGGCCAGGCGGGATTTGGATTTCCCCCTGCTGATAACATGGATGTTTTTCGCGCTTGCCTCATCGCAGCATGTGCGCAACACTTCATTTTTCGCAGTCAGCGCCCTGCCATTTCTTATTCGGCTTTCGGCGCTTTACGGCAAGGAAGGGATTAGATGGATGTCCCTATCCATAAAATGGGCGCTTGCGCCGCTTTCCATTTTGTTTCTGGGGCTTATGCTGGGCGGCTATTTTCGCGGCGAACCATGGCACCACAGCGTCGGCGCCTACGGCCCGGTAAAATATCTCCGTTCTGAAAGCCGGACACTGGAGCCGCTTCGCATGTATAACCCGTGGGGATGGGGGGGGTACATAGGTTTTGAACTGGCCCCTGGCTTCAAGGTTTTTCAGGACGGGCGCTATATTTTCCACGAGTATCTGGCGCAGATGCAGGAAGCCCGCGTGAACAACGCCCTATGGGTTGATTTCCTGCGCCGCTACAATTTTGAATTGGTCCTGCTGGAGCGCTCGGACACAAAATACCCAATGAAAATCCCGGTGGGCAGGCTGGGGGTTCGCGTGCTCCATTTCCCCTTCTACGCCTTTTTCATGACGGCGAAAGATTGGGCTTTGGTTTATTGGGACAGCCGCAGCATGGTGTTTGTGCGGCGCGATGCCGTGCCACCGGACTGGCTGGGGAAAAACGAATTTGAACTGTTCAAGCCCGACAACCTGGAAGTTGCGCGCGCTAAGCTTGAAGCGGGGCTGGCTTTGCCTTCGGAACTGAAGGCCGAGGCCGCGCGGCTGGAAGGCGTTCTTGAGGCCCAGGGTTTTGACGGTGATGCCGCGCAGGCGCGCGCTTACGCGCAGGCGATATTGGAAACTCCCCTTAAGTAAATTCCCACGGCAAGATTTTCGTATGCGGCAGTTCGGGGAAAATAGGGTTAATACCGAGTATTCTTACTCTGGCATTGATTGATTTTGTTTTACTTCCAATTTGCGAAAAAATATCAACAATAAAATTTGCAGCATCGCTCCAATAAACATAATGTCGGAAAAATCCGGCGATAATAAAGTTCCTTTTACCAAAAGGTATTTTTTATCTGTTGAGGATATCGCTTCTTGTTTATATTGTGTAGATGAGGTAAATGGCAGTCTCATGGCAAACCATGAAACAGTTTTTGCGGTTCCTATTGTTGTTTCATTGGTGTTTTTTAACGTTGTGGCTACTGTAAAAACCCTGGTTTCTATCAGTCCAATCAGGCCGAAGAAAATAAATAGCAGCCATATGGAGCAAAATGTCCGGCCTAGCAGACGCGAGGTTGTCTCATCTTGTGGGAATTTAAAAACATTTTTCCCTAGGCTATCGAGAGTACTTGGTGAGAAAAATGAAATAGGAATTAAAATCATGACACAAAGAATCATGATTGTTTTAAACATGGACAAAAGCGGCATTAATTTCTCTAGTTTTTCTGCCAAAGGCAAAGATGTCTGTGGCAGATAGTAACCTGCTATCATGAGTGCGATTATCAGGCATGAGAACAGCAGTCCAATTTTTTTTAGTTGACCAAAATTAATATTTTTCATTGTTTGCCTCGAAAGAATTACGTTTTGCTCCATTGCAGCAGGCCCCATAGCAAGAGCGCCAGCAAATCTTATCTCCAATCGTCGCATATCCACAAGACAAGTAACAATGGTTGGCACAGTAGGAAGGGTCCACGCATGATGCCCTGTCTGTTTGTGGTAATAGTGCAGCATCATGTCCTTTTCTTAGTTCATCTACAAAAAGCTCAAAAAGACGATTAAAATTAGATAAATCCTGCGGCGACATATCTGATTCTTTTAAAGAAGGTTTAGAGTTCGCATACTTTTGTTCCAGTGATTGTATTTCGCTATTCAATTCAGTTAACCATGAAATTATTTGGAGTCGTCGCTGATCAGTTATCCCATTTAATGGAGCGGAGGAAAAAGAGACCTGTAGAGCTTTCATGCTTGTTTTAAGATAAGCAAGTTGTTCTGGGATATCGCTGTTTGTCTGCGGCGTGTCCTCGGGACACTTAGTGCCAGTAATATTTAGATTCACATCAACTATTTTGGGCATTGGAATATTAGTTTCTGAGAGTGCAATCGGTAAGCAGAGATTTTCTTTTTCAGTCGATGTTGGCTCTTTGCCATTGGCTGGCGTATTTATGCCTACAAGCATTAATCCAAGAGCGATAACTATATAAATATTTGTTAAATTTTTCATAATAATGCCCCTCCAGCAGGCTCATTGTACTACATATTCGTAAGTCTTCAAGTTTCCGCGCGAAGTATTCGGTTGGGTATTTGTAAAATGGATTTGGTCACGCATAAATTCCTTGACTTAATGGCATAAATATAAGCATGTGGAGTTCGGCCAGAACTCGGTGGCTTGACGTTGTCGGTCACGTCCACGACAACTAGCGGCCCACAGGGCCCCCATTGTTCTGCCTAGCAAATTTCCTAGATGAGAGAAGAAATTGTCCAGTTTCCATGAAATATGGAAACTAAAGTAAAACTGAAACTGCAAAACTGTGGACAGACACCATTTATTTTTTAAGCCTCATAAGTTCACGGCTGTATTCGCAATGGGGAGTTGGGGAAATCGGCAAGCGAGAGTTTGCGCACTTCCTTTAACGCCCGCTCCTGCGGGTCGCGGGCCAGTTTTGTACAGGGTTTGCCTGCGCAAGTGGAGTAGTTTTGTATGGTGGAGAATATGTTGCCGTAAACCAGATTTCCGTCTGCATCCAGCGCCGCTTCCAGAATCGCGCCAAGGCCGTTGGGAAGCTGCAGGTTGAAGCCCGCATATGTGGCGAAGTTCCCCAGCGAATAGGCTATCAGCTTGCCTTTGTACAGTTCCATGCCGCGCAGGACGTGCGGGCTGTGGCCAACCACAAGGGCGGCCCCTGCGTCCACCATGGCGCGGGCGAAAGCTCGCACATCCCCCCGGTTTTCGGTGAAATAAAATTCCGTGCCCTGCGGGATGCGGCTGAAGTCGGGGCCTTCGCCGCCGGCGTGAAATACCGCTATGACGATATCGTGCCGCTTCCTGGCCTCGCGCACAAGCTGCGCGGCGCGTTGGATGTCCTGCACCGGGAGCAGGCGTCCGCCGCTGGCGCTGAAATTGAAGCCCGCCAGTGCTACCGACAGGCCGTTTGCGCTGAGCGCGGTGAGGGTTGAGGCGTCGGTGTCGCCGGTCTTCAGTTTGTATCCGAAAGGCTTTATATTGCGGTTAAGCAGGATATTGTATCCGGCTGAGGCGCAGGCCACATCGAAGTCCAGCACATGGTTGTTTGCCATGGAGACGGCGTCAATCCCGGCCTCTTTCAGGTAGTCGGCGCATACTGAGGGGCTGCGGAAGTCGTAGCATTTGGATTCCGTCTCCTGCTTTTCTTTCCTTTTTTTCTTCTGTTTGCGGGTCCGAAGCCGTTGTTCGCATTTCGACTCTATATCTTCAATGTCGCAGATGGGTCCTTCCAGGTTGACGAAAGAAAGGTCGGCGTCGCGCAACAGGTCCAGCACTGGCGTCAACGGATTGAAGTCCGGCACGCGTTTGGCGGCGGCATTGCCCAGCATAGTGTCACCGGCGGTGCGTATGCGCAGGGCCACCGGGCCAGTGTGCGCGTTTTCAGGAGGCAGGAGGTTGGCTTTCGGGGCGGTTGGGGCGGCTATTTTTGCGGGAGCGGACGAAATCTGTACCGGCTCCGATGGGGACGTTTCCGCCTTGGCCGCCTCCGGGGCTGGTGCCTGCTCAATGTTTTCCGGCGCTTGTACGTAAATGCGGCGCTGCGTGGCGCAGGCCGAGGTGAGCGCTAACAGTAAGGGGAGAAAGATTATTCTGATATTTTTATTCATAAATGATTAGCTAATTCTAATTGTTGTGTCGGGCGGCAGTCAATTAAAAGGAATGTATTTTATAATTGACATAATGTAATTTATAAATTACACTATGCTTAAGCGTTTGCACGAGTCACTGCCATGATGAAAGCCAGCAGACGAAGCTGAAGATGACACAGAAAAAACTCGTAATTTCCAACCGCCTGCGCGTTCTGCGCGCAGAAAAGGATATTTCGCAGGAAGCTCTTGCCAAGGAAATAGGCGTTACCCGCGTTACTATCAACTGCATAGAGCGCGGGGTATACCTGCCCAGTCTTGAACTGGGCCTGGCGCTGGCGCGTTATTTTGGCAGGAAGGTAGAGGAAGTCTTCATTGTGGAGGAATGAACGGATGAAGAGGATTGGCGAAAAAATCCACAGGTTCGTGTGCTGGTATGCGCTGCTTGCCGCGCCGATAGTGATAGCGTTTTCGCGCTGGGCCGATGGCGCCAGACCGCAGAGCTTTCTTGGGCACCTGCTGAACAATGCCGGTTTTATCTGGGTGCTTAGCCTTTGCTATCTGATTGCCGCGCTGGTGTTCTATAAGAATTTCCGCGAAGGGCTTTTGGCGCGCCTGTCCGGTTTCCGCCAGCGCGACGAACGGGAACAACGGGTGACCGGCGATGTCGCAAAGGCCGCTTTCCTGCTTACGCTGGCCGTGGAAATAGCTTTTCTGGCCCTTAGCATGACCAGCTTCGAGGTTGTGCGGCGGGCCGACGGGCACGGCGTGCTGAATGTGGGCATGGGGCTCAGTTCCGCGCAGACCGACCTGTTTGCCCCAAACCCCGAGCCTGCGATTTCCGTTTATCTGCTGCCCGACGGGGCAACGATAATGAAGGCCCGGCTTCTGCCCCCGGTAGTAGGCGGGGTGATGATGTTGCTGCTGTTTCTGCAATTGCTGGCGTTCAGGCTGTTCGCGCGGCGCGGCTACGGTGGAGCCCTTGATGAGTAACTATTGCGTGGACAAAAAGTCCACATATTTACATAAAGCGGTACCGGGCCCCGTGTCCGTGGCATGGTTCCGGCTCTTCGAATTGCGCGGTTTGGCCTGCGGCACGCCTATTAATGTTATAATGTAAACATAAGGAACTTATGCGACTTCTTTCCCTGTTTTTCCTGCTGGTTTTCGCAACCCCCGGCTTTGCCGCTGAGCCCGCCGCCGCAGTCCCGGCCGATTCTGTTGCCGTTTCCACCCCCGATTCTCCTGTGGCGGACAGTGTGTCCCAATCCACCGAGGCGGTTTCCGCCCCGCAGGCGGCTGCTGTGCCTCAGCTGCGCGAAGCCGAGGGCAACGGCCCCTGGAAAATTTGCGAGATAGAGGCCAAAGGCCTTGTCCATGTAAAGGAACGCGTGGTAAAGAAGCAGGTGAAGGCCAAGAAGGGCGAGCTTTACCAGCAGAACTTCGTAAGCGAGGATATCCAGGCGCTTATAGGTTTGGGCAGTTTTGAAAACGCCTCGGTGTCTTTGTTCATGCTGGATGAAGCCAGCCGGGAAAAGGACGGGCAGGCCTGCCACAAAATCATCTACACCCTTTCCGAAAAACCGCTGGTCTCCGACATAACCGTTGCAGGCAACGACAAGTTTTCCAAGGGCAAAGTGCTGAAAACCATGGAACTGAAGAAAAAGGACCCATTCGACAGGTCAAAACTCATCGGCGACATGGACAGGATTGCGGCCAAATATCTTGAAAAGGGCTATACGGCGGCAAAGGCCGACTTTCAGGTGACCGAAGACGCAAAGAATAAGACCGTGGCGGTGACAGTCACTGTGAGCGAGGGCAAGCAGGCGCGTATCAAGGACGTGCAGTTTGTGGGCGCCAGGGCTTACAAGGTGAAGAAGCTTCTTGGCACTGTCAAAAACAAGCCGGGCAAGATTTTCGACGGTGAGAAATACTCGCACGCCGCAGACGCCCTGAACGACCTGTACAAAAACGACGGCTACCCCGATTTCGTGCTGGAGTCCTCTTCCGTGACTTTCAGCCAGGACAGGAGCGAGGTTTTCATCACATATACCCTCAGCGAAGGCGACAAGGGCAAGTTCGGCCAGACCACGATTTCCGGCAACACGGTGTATACCGCAGAAGAACTGCTGAAGGAGATTGTCTACAAGCCGGGCCGCACCTATAATGACGACAAGTTCCGCTTCTCGATAGCCGCGATACAGAATAAATACGCCGAGAAGGGCTACCTGAAAATGCTGGTGGAGCCAAGCAAGACGCTTAACCCCGAAACGGGCCGGCTGGACATACATCTGGCCGTCACGGAAAACAGCATCGTTTATATCGACCATGTGGACATTTCCGGCAACAAGGATACCAAGACCTACGTTTTTCGGCGCGAAGTGGTGGTGCACGAAGGCGACGTGTTCAATTCGGCCCGGATACGCAAGAGCCAGGAAAGAATCATGAACCTGGGCTTCATAGACGACGTGCAGATGGATATTTCCCCCACCGCCGAGCCGGACAAGGTGGACGTGGGCTTTGACATCGCCGAGGGCCGTCCCGGCATGCTTACCATGGGCGCGGCTGTATCCTCCATAGACGGGCTTTACGGCATGCTGTCGGTACAGCACCTGAATTTCCTGCACAGGGCGCACAAACTTTCGCTTTCATGGAACTTCGGCGCGCGCGTGATGGACTACACCATAAGCTGGACCAACCCCTGGATTTTAGACAAGCCGACCAGCCTGGGTTTCGACGCCTTCAACACCAGGCGCACACGTTCCTACGCTTCGTCTTACTCCGCTTACCGCGAAAAACGCGTGGGCGGCAGGGTGCGCGTCGGCCCGCGTTTCGACGAGGATAAATACCAGCTGAATACCTCCTATACATACCAGGACGTCACGATAGACGAGGTGAGCGACAGCTATACCGGCGTCATACAGCAGGGTACTAGCGTCACCTCCAGCATAGGCGTGGAGTTCGCCGTCGATACCCGCGATAATATCTGGGACCCGACGCGCGGCTGGCGCAATTCCGTCAGCTACGAAGTGGCCGGCGGCCCCCTGCAGGGTACGCTGGACTACTACAAGATGGGCCTGGCCTCCAGCTACAACCAGAAACTCTTCGAGATAGACGATTATCCGTTCGTGCTGGCGGTCTCCAACCGTTTCGGGCTGGTGGACGTCTACGGAAAGACAAACGAGGTGCCGATTTTCGAGCGCTACTTCATAGGCGGCCAGGATACCGTGCGCGGCTACGACTACACCGGCCAGATAGGCCCAGACAACGGCGGCAACGTCTATTACGTGTTCAACACCGAGTTCCGTTTCCCCATAGCGCGCGAGAAGCGGCGCACCATAGTGCAGGGCGCGTTCTTCCTGGACGTGGGCGGCGCGTGGGCCTCGATGCGCGATATGCGCTGGCGGCTGGGCACCGACAAGCTGGACCTCAAGGCCGGCACGGGCTTCGGCATACGGTTCACCACCCCCGCCTTCCCGATA
Source organism: Elusimicrobiota bacterium (assembly GCA_012523635.1). GTDB lineage: Bacteria > Elusimicrobiota > Elusimicrobia > Elusimicrobiales > Elusimicrobiaceae > JAAYTX01. Next base: position 17,927 of record JAAYTX010000007.1, on the reverse strand, counting down.
CGGCTCGACTGGGGCTACGGCTTCAATCACCAGGCCGGGGAAACGCCGTCGCAGCTCTACTTCACCATAGGGAACATGTTCTGATGAGAAAACATCTTCTGCTGGCTCTGGGACTGCTGTTGCTGGGCGCGCCAGCGCGGGCGCTGGAACTGAGCCTTGAGGAAAACAGGGGCGAGTCCGGCAGCGTCGGTTATGTCGACATAGAAAAGGTTTTCAAGGAATACCCGGAAACCAAGCGCGCCAAAGACGCTTTCAAAGCCGAACTGGAGCGCAAGGAAAAAACCCTGCTGGACAGGAAGAAGGCAATTTTCGCCCTGCGCGGCGACATCTCCCGCATGAAGCTGGAACGGGAATTCTCGCTGCGCCTTTCCTCGGGTCTGGCGGCCTCCAAACTGCCCCCTGCGCCTCCGCCAGCGCCCGCGGCCGAAGCGGCTGTCTCGTCGCCTGCCGCGGCGGCGGACGCTTTCATGCCAGACATAGCGCCCGACCAGCAGCCGGTAATAGTTTCCTCCGCCTCGGTGTCGGACGAGACCGTGGTGTTCTCAACCGACACGATGTCTCCGGTGGTGTCGCTTGATGACAAGATTGCCAGGGCGCAGAACAGGCTGGTTGCCATGGAGGCCGATTTCCAGAAATTCCAGGCGGCCACGGAAAAAGAGATGGGCGCTTTCGAGAACCGAAAGACCGAAATAATACTGGGAAAGATTTACTATGCGCTGCGCGAGCTTTCGGTGGAGCAGAGCATAAGCGTGGTGGTGGACAAGAAGAACATACTGTACGGACAGAAAGCCGTGGATTTGACAGACAAGCTGCTGTTCAAGCTGAGGGGCTATTAGGGGGCGCCGGGTTATGACGATAAATCTTAAGGAGCTTGCCGAACTGCTTGGAGGCGAACTGCTGGGTGACGCCATGGCCTCCATGACCGGGGCGGCAGGCGCGGAAAAGGCCGGGCCGTACGATGTGACCTATCTCGAGGACGTTTCGAAAAAGAAAATACTGGACGGATGCAAGGCAGGCTGCGTCATACTGCCGCGCGCGGCAAAGGAAACGGATCTCCCCTATGCCGGAAACAGGATTTACGTGGACAACCCGAAGTGGGCTTTCGCCGTGCTGCTGCGCAGGATACAGCTTGAAAAACGCCCCAAAACACCGTGGGGAGTGCACCCCACGGCGGTAATCCACGCCACGGCGAAGCTTGGCAAATACTGCCATGTGGGGCCGCATGCGGTGATAGAAAAAGACGCGGTGATAGGCGATTTTTCGATAATCGCCGCGCATTGCTACATCGGCGAACACGTGCAGGTCGGTTCCAACTGCCATTTTTATCCCCGCGTGACGGTGCGCGAAGAGTGCGTCATCGGAAGCCGTGTGATGATCCACCCCGGAGCCGTGATAGGCGCTGACGGCTTCGCCTATGTTTTCGTCAACGGGCGGCATGAGAAGATTCCGCAGCTCGGCAACGTGGTGATAGAGGATGACGTCGAGATAGGTGCGGGCACGACCATAGACCGCGCCATGCTGGACCAGACCCGCATAGGCGCCGGAACGAAAATAGACAATCTTGTGCAGATAGGGCACAACGTGCGCGTGGGCCGCGCCTGCATAATAGTGGCGCAGGCCGGGTTAGCCGGTTCCTCGGTGCTGGAGGACGGCGTGGTGCTCGGCGGCCAGGTGGGCCTGGCCGACCATGTGCGCCTGGGCAAGGGTTCGATGGTGGCGGCGCAGAGCGGCATCATGTCTGATTTGCCTCCCGGGCAGGTGGTGTTCGGTTCTCCGGCCAAGCCCCGCCTTGAGGCAATGAAGATTCTGGCCATAATGGGCAAACTGCCTGAGATGTATGCGTTTTTCAAGAAAATGAAAGCCAAGTTCGGGGACGGGCAATAGCATGGCTTTTGCGGCCACCCTTGCGCGCGAAGCCGAGCTTTCCGGCATAGGCCTGCACGGCGGCCTGCCGTGCAGGGCCGTGTTCCGCCCCGCGCCGTCCGGGCAGGGGATACGCTTTTTCCGTTCGGATATCGCCGGTTCGCAGCCGATACCCGCGTCGCTTGAATGCGTCAATTCCACGGTGCGCGGCACCAATCTTTCCAGGGGCGGGGCCGAAGTTTACACTGTGGAACACATACTTTCGGCCTGCGCCGGATTGGGTATAAGCGACCTTGACGTTCTGCTGGACGCGCCCGAGCCCCCGATAATAGACGGTTCAGCGCTGGCTTTCGCCAGGCTTTTCCGCGAAGCCGGGATAAAATTTTACGCGACGCCGCTTAAGAGATTCACGATAACCGCGCCGGTTTCCTATTCTGACGGGCCTGTTTCCTATTCCGCGGAACCGTCCGCCGGGCCGGAATTTTTCTGCATATACGAAAGCAAGCACCCGCTGGTGCGGCATCAGGAACTCTCTTTCGGGTTTGGGCCCGGAGACTACGAGGCCCGGATAGCCCCGGCGCGCACTTTCGCCTTTGAAGAGGAACTCGACTATCTGCGGGCCAACGGGCTGGCCAAGGGCGGCTCGCTTGAAAACGCCGTGGTGATAAGGCGCGACTCTTTTCTTTCAGGAGAGGGGGGGCTGCGCTTCCCCGACGAGATGGTGCGCCACAAGCTGCTGGACATGCTGGGCGACTTCCTGCTGCTGGGCGCGCCGCCCGGCCGCGTGAAAATAACCGCGCGCGGCGGCGGGCACAAGCATAATATCGCGTTCGCGCGCAGGCTGCTGGATACGTTTTCGCTTACGGAGGATTGATGGATTCCGACACCGAATCGCTGCAAAAACTTCTTTCCGCGCCCGTGAAGCTCAGGCTGGACTCCGGCGACGTGAAAGGCCTGATTCCGCACAGGGCGCCGTTCCTGCTGGTGGACGCCGTGGACGTGATAGAGGACGGCAAATACTGCGTGGGACTGCGGCATGTCAGCCCGGACGACACGGTTTTCAAGGGCCATTTCCCCGGTTATCCGATATATCCCGCCGTTTTGCTGGTAGAGGCCATGTCGCAGGCCGGTGCCGTGCTTTTGATGCGCATGGAAATGTACAAGAGCAAGATAGGCTTCACCATGGGCATAGAATCGGCGCGCTTCCGCAAGCCGGTGCGCCCCGGCGATGATATGAAGCTGGCCATGGAAGTGCTGCGCGCCGGCAGCCGCGCCGGGCGCATGCGCGGCGAGGTTTACGTCAACGGCGAACTGCATGCCGAGGGCATAGTTTCCTTCATAATAGCCGACAAGAAAACCGTTTTTTCCGAGGAGGCGTAATGGCCGTTAAAATACATCAACTGGCGGTGGTGGACCCATCGGCTAAACTGGACGAGGGGGTGGAGGTCGCGCCTTTCGCGGTGATAAAGGCGGACGTGGAAATCGGCTCCGGGACTTACGTGGGGCCTCACAGCGTCATAGAGTGCGCGCGCATCGGGAAAAATAATTATTTTCATGCCTCGGTTTATCTCGGCGCTCCGCCGCAGGATTTTTCTTACAAGGGCGAGAAGACGCTGGCCATAATAGGCGACGGCAATATAATCCGGGAGGGGGCTTCGGTGCACAGGGGCAGCGCCGCCACCGGCGAGACGCGCGTGGGCAGCCGCTGCATGCTGATGGCAAACACTCACGTGGGGCACGACTGCCGCGTGGGCAACGACGTCATCATGGTCAATTATGCCGGGCTGGCCGGGCATGTTCTGGTGGAAGACAAGGCCATTCTTTCCGGGCACACGGCCATACACCAGTTCACCCGGGTGGGTTGCATGTGCATGATAGGCGCGGGTTCCATGGTCACCAAGGACATAGCCCCCTACTGCATAGCGCAGGGCGACAGGGCCGGCCTTGTGGGCCTGAACCTTGTGGGCCTGCGCCGCGCCGGTCTGCCGCGCGAATCAATCCATTCCATGAAGCATGTGTACAAGACTTTGTTCATGTCGGGCCTGCGGGTGCAGGAGGCTGTCGCCAAACTGCAGGGTGAACAGCTTTCGCCGGAAGCAAGGCATATGCTCGACTTCTGCTCCCAAGGAAAGCGGGGCCTTACCAGGCCCAGAATGCTGAAGGTGCATGAAGAAGGCGGCGGTGAATAAAATAGGTCTCATAGCCGGAGGCGGCGAATACCCGGTGGTGTTCGCGCGCGAGGCCGCTGCCAAGGGCTGCGCGGTGCATACCGTGGCGCTGGAAGGCGCGGCGGACAGCCGTCTTGAGGCGCTGTCGGCGTCCATCAAATATTTCAAGCTGGGGCAGCTTTCCGCGCCGATAAAAGCCCTGCGCGACGCCGGGGTGGAAAAAGCGGTGATGACCGGGCTGGTGCGTCACGGCTCCATATTTTCTGTGCTGTCGGCCGATTTGCGCGCGGCGGCTTTTCTGGCCCGCCTGCCGGATTTCCGCGCTGAAAGCATACTGGGCGCGATAGTTAAGGAATTCGCCAAGGACGGGATAGAGATAATCAGTTCAGCCACTTTTTTGGAACACCTGCTGCCAAAGCCCGGCCTGTTGGGGCGCGTAAGGCCCGGCAAACTGCAGGAAAAAAGCATCGAGTTCGGGCAAAGGATAGCCAGACAGCTTGCCGCTGCCGACGTGGGCCTTACCGCCGTGGTGTGCGACCGCATGATAGTGGCCCTTGAGGCGCTGGAAGGCACGGACCAGTGCATACTGCGCTCGGGCGAGCTTTACCGAGCCGCCGTGGCCGGACAGAAGGTGGACCAGTCCAAAACCTCGGGCCTGGTGGTGGTGAAGGCCGCGCGTCCGCGCCAGGATTTCCGGTTCGACCTGCCGGTTATAGGCGTCAGGACTATAGAGTCCATGGCAAGGGCCGGGGCCAAAACCCTGGCGATAGAAGCTGGAAGCACGCTGATGCTTTCGCGGCAGGAGTTGCTGTCCAAAGCCGACAGCGAAGGCATTTCGGTAACGGCGTTTACCGCATAATACCCCCCTATCCACGTCCTAAATTTAGTAGGATATATACACACCTTATGGCTGACAAAAAACTCAAGTTCGGCGTCATCGGTTGCGGCAAAATAGGCACTTTCCATGCCCGCACACTTGCCAAGATGCCGCAGGTTGAGCTTGTGGGCGTATGCGACATACTGCCGATGCGCGCGCAGATGCTGGCCTGGCGCCACAACTGCGTGGCCTATAAGAGATACACAGATTTGCTTCCCCAGTTGGACGCCGTGATAGTGGGCGTACCCACGGAACTCCACGGCGAGGTGGGGCTTGCCGCCATAGAGCGCGGCGTGCACAGCTTCGTTGAAAAGCCCATAGCCGCCACCATGGACGAGGCCAAGCAGCTTACCGAAGCCGCCGGCCGCAAGAAGGTGGTGCTCCAGGTGGGTCATCTGGAGCGTTTCAACCCCGCCGTCACCGAAACTTTCAAGCATGTCAAGAATCCCCGCTACATCACCATACAGCGCCTTGGCCCGTTTGATCCGGCGCGCCACGATTCCATAGGCGTGGTGGTGGACCTGATGATTCACGATATAGACCTTCTGCTCACCATGGTGGACGAACCGGTGGTGAGTTTTGAGGCCGTGGGCGTCAGCCTTGTTTCCGGTTACGAAGACCTGGCCAATGTGCGCCTGCGCTTCAAGAACGGCTGCATAGCCGACGTGACCGCAAGCCGCATCTCGTTTGAGAAGGCGCGCAACATGCGCATCTATCAGGATTCAAGTTACATTTCGGTGGATTTTATGAATCCGCAGATAAAGATTTACCGCAAGAAACAGCCGTCTGTGCGTTCCCTGTCTGATGTGGAAGTAGCCTACCCCAAGCTGGAACGGCAGTTGCCGATGACGCTTGAGCTGGAGCACTTCATAGACTGCATACACAACAACTGCAGCCCTTGGCCCAGCGGCGAAAAAGGCAGCTATGCGCTGAACCTGGCCCTTCGCATAACCGAAGAGATGAAGAAATACGATTTGTCGCGCGCCGACAACCCCCAGCCGCCCGGGCCGATACAGATGGTTTCTGATTTCGGCAAGGCCACGCAGGTCATTCTGGACCAGACCCTGCAGAACATAGGCATAGACAAGCAGTAGCTATGGCAGTAGTCCCTACAACCAAAAATATCCTCATCGCGGCCGGGGATCCATCCGGCGACGTGCATGCCGCCAACCTCATACTCGCCCTCAAAAAGCTGGACCCAGAAATCAACGTTTCGGCGCTGGGCGGGGCCCGGATGCAGGAAGTTTCAGACAAGTTCATCTACAATCTGGTGGACGTGGGCGCGGCGGGCTTTGCCGAGCCTTTCAAGCGCATCCCGCTATGGCTGCGGCTTATTTCGCTGGTGCGGAAATATATGGAAGAGCGTCGGCCGGCCTGCTTCATCGCCGTGGATTTTTACGGCCTCAATCATCAGTTTCTTGGCCTGGCCTCTCACCGCAAGATTCCCGCTTACTATTACATCAGCCCGCAGGTGTGGGCTTCTAGGCCCAGCCGCGCCGAGCGCATGGCCCCGCTGGTGAAATCCGTGCTGAGCATTTTTCCCATGGACGGGAAATATTACACCGCGGCCGGCGTGGATTGGCATTTTGTGGGCCATCCGCTGCTTGACCTGGTGCCCTCCCCAAAGGAGCCTCCTGCCTCTCGCCCGGCCGACTATCCGTGGAAGATAGGCTTGCTGCCCGGAAGCCGCCCTTACGAAATCAACGGGCTGATGCCGATATTCTGGGAATCGTTTTTGCAGATACGCCGTTCCTTCCCTGCCAGCGAAGCTTATGTGTTCGCGGCGCGCGAAGTGACGGACAGCGCAATCCTGGCCGCCTGCGCCAAGGCCGGCGGCGGCGCGCCGAAAATAGTGCGCGAAGACGATTACGCCGTCCGTTCGACCATGGATGCGGCGCTGACCTGTTCCGGAACCGCCACGCTGGAAAACGCTCTTCTGGGCATACCCATGGCCGTGGCCTACAGGCTTCCGTGGCTGTCCTACCACATAGCGCGGCGCGTGATAACAGTCAAGCACATAGCGCTTCCAAATATAGTAGCCGGAAAGCAGATAGTGCGCGAATTCATACAGCATGACGCCGCCCCGAAGCCTCTGGCGGGGGCCATAATGGCTCTGTTGCAGAATCCAGACGCCCTTGCTGCAATGCGCGCGGATCTGCTGAAGGTGCGCGCTTCGCTGGGTTCGCCGGGCGTGGCCGAAAGGGCCGCGGCCCTGATACATTCAAGCGCCTTCCCGATTTCCAATTCATGAAACTGATACAGTTCTGCGTAGATTCGCTGGCGTGGATTCTGGACAAGACCTTTGCGCCGGGTTCCCGCCCGCTGATACTCCGGCTTTCCCCCTATCTCCTGCCGCATTCAAGGCGATTGCTGCTGGCGGGCCTGTCCATGGTGGCTGTGGCCCTGCTTAAGGGCGCAACCATTTATCTGCTGAAACCGGTGGTGGACAACGCCTCGCTTCTCAAGGATGAGAAATACCTTCTGTTCATCGTTGCGCTGGTGCCCGCGATTTTCCTGCTGAAAACCCTGGTTCAGTATTCGCAGGCTTATCTGATGAGCTGGACTGGCCAGCGCGTGGTGCAGCAGATGCGCGAGAACCTGTTCCGGCACCTGCACGCGCTGTCGGCCGAATTTTACTGGAACCGCCGCTCAGGCGACATAATGTCCCGCGTCACCAACGATTTGAACGCCGTGCAGTCCGCGCTCCAGTTCACTCCGCTTTACATGGTGCGCGATTCGCTGACCCTGGTGACGCTCTTGGGCGCGCTGTTCTACACCAACTGGCGCTTCACGCTGTTTGCATTGATAGCTGGCCCGCTGGCGGCGTTCCTGTTGGGCTCGCTTGGCAAGCGCATGAAGAAGTCGGCGGGGCGCAGCCAGGCCATAGTGGGGCATATCTACCATATTTTCCAGGAGAGCCTTGAGGGGATGGTCATAGTCAAGGCTTTCAACTATGAAAAAGGCGCAATAGACCGCTTCTGCTCGCAGAATGACGCGCTTTTCGTGCAGATGATGCGTTACCTGCGCGTCACCGCTCTTTCCGGCCCGCTGATGGAGTTTTTGGGAAGTCTGGTAGCGGCCATGCTAGTGTATTTCGGCGGGCGCGAAATAATAGCGGGCCGCATGACGCCCGGGGAATTTTCAGTTTTCATGGGCGCGTTCTTCATGGCCTACGAGCCGCTGAAGAACATAGCCAACATGAACGCCACCATACAGCTGGGGCTTGTGTCTTGGGGCCGCATTTCGCAGCTTCTTGACGAAAAGCCTTCCGTAGTGGAGCCCGCCAACCCGGTGCGGATGGAGGCGCTGAAGGGCCATATCACTTTCCAGAACGTTTCCTACCAGTATCCGTCGGGCCAGAAAAAGGCCGTCAACGGCATAGACATAGAAGTGCTGCCGGGCCAGGCCGTGGCTTTCGTGGGCCTCAGCGGTTCGGGCAAGACAACCCTTATCAATCTGCTGTTGCGCCTGTTCGACCCGACAGAGGGACGCGTCCTCTACGACGGACACGATTTGCGCGAACTGGAGCTTAAAAGCCTGCGCACCCATATAGGGCTGGTAAGCCAGAACACCGTTTTGTTCGACGACACCGTGGCGGGCAACATCGCGCTGGGAATGCCGGAGGCGTCCAGTGAAGCCATAGAGGAAGCTTGCAAGGTGGCCGACGCGCATGAGTTTATAATGACGCTCCCGCAGGGATACCAGACCATGCTGGGCGAACGCGGGGTGAAGCTTTCCGGCGGACAGCGCCAGCGCCTGGCCATAGCCCGCGCGATACTGAAAAAGCCGTCCGTGCTTATTCTTGACGAAGCCACCAGCAACCTGGATTCCTCAAGCGAGAAGGCCGTTCAGGCGTCCATAGAAAAACTGCTGTCCGGCAGGACAGTGGTGATGGTGGCCCACCGCCTTTCCACCATACGCAACGCGGACAGGATTTACGTGCTGCATAACGGCGAGATTTCGGAACAGGGGACCCACGAATCCCTATTGCAGGGGTCGGGCATATACAAACGTCTGCACGAAATGCAGGTGTCCCATGGCTGACCCCGATACCCCGCTTGAACCGCTGCTAGAGAAGTTCAAGGGCTATTCCCCGGATTCCGACGGCGCGCTGATAGAGAAAGCCTACAATTACGCCCGCAAGGCGCACGCCAACCAGAAGCGCGCCTCGGGGCAGGAATACTTCATCCACTGCTATTCCGTGGCCAACACCCTGCTGGACTACAAGCTGGACCAGCCTACGGTGGCCGCGGGGCTTCTGCACGACGTCATAGAGGACACCGCCAACGGCGAAGACGACATGCGCCGCGAATTCGGCGACGAAGTGACGCGCCTGGTGCTGGGCGTGACGAAGATAGAGCACCTGAATTTCTCCTCCAGCGACGAGGAAACGGCCGGCAACTGGCGCAAGATGCTGCTGGCCACGGCGCAGGACATCCGGGTAATCATCATAAAGCTGGCCGACAGGCTGCACAACATGCATACGCTGCAGTACCTGTCAGCGGAGAAGCAGAAGCGCATAGCCGACGAGACGCTGAGCCTCTATGCCCCTCTGGCCCAACGGCTTGGCATGTTCCAGCTTAAATCCGAGTTGGAAGACCTTTCATTCAAGATACAGAACCCGACACTGTTCGCCGAAGTGTCGGCTAAGCTGGAACAGCAGGCCAAGGACCGCGCCGGGGTGCTGGACCGCTTCAAGAAAGAACTGGATATGCATCTTTCCAGCACCACCATACCATACAGGCTGCTGGCGCGCACCAAGAATCTTTATTCCATTTACCGCAAGATGTCCACGCAGAACCGTCCGTTCGAGGATATACAGGACTCCATGGGCGCGCGCATCATAACCGACACCGTGGCCAACTGCTACGCCATGCTGGGCATAGTTCACGCCAGCTTCAAGCCGGTTGCCGGTTCTTTCACCGATTACATAGCCATACCGAAGATGAACCTCTACCAAAGCCTGCATACCACGGTTTTTTCTTCTGACGGGCATATAATAGAGATTCAGATACGCACCGAGGAGATGCACCGCACCTCGGAATACGGCATAGCCGCGCACTGGCGCTACAAGCTGGTCTCAAAAGGCAAGGACGAGCATTTTGACGAGAAGATAAACTGGCTGCGCCAGTGGATAGAATGGCTTCAGGACCTGACGAGCCCGCGCGAGTTCCTGGAAAGCTTCCGCACGGATTTGGAACTTACTCAGGTGTTCGTTTTTACGCCCAAAGGTTCGGTGAAGGCCCTGCCGATAGGCTCAACTCCGCTTGATTTCGCCTATGCCGTACATACCGAGATAGGCGACACCTGCGCAGGCGCCAAGGTGAACGGCCACATAGTCCAGCTTGGATACGAACTCAAGAGCGGCGACATTTGCGACATAATAACCCGCAAGAACATGTCGCCAAAAAGGGACTGGCTGGACATAGTGAAAACGGCGCGCGCGCGTTCCAAGATAAAAAGCTACCTGCGCGAAAAAGGCGTGGAGGGAATATGAACGGACTGCCGGAAGTTTCAGAACGCTCGGCAAAATGCTGGCGCTGCAATGCCGCAGTGTCGCCCCAGGACCGTTACTGCCACAACTGCGGGGCGGGGCAGGGATCCCTTATACCATGGTATTATTCCCACCTAGGCATAATACTGCTGACAGTGCTGGCCATCGGACCTTTTTCGTTGTATCTGGTGTGGAAATCCCCGAAGCTGAGCGCTGTGGCGCGCCGCGTGTATACGGTGCTGATATTGGCCTATACGGCGCTGCTGGCCGTTCTCTGCTGGAATGCCTACAGACTTATGATGCAGATGCTTTCCGGCTACGAATTGGGAGCCTGAGGGGCGGGTTAAGGCTGCGCCGTATAGATCAGCGAATCAAACTGCAGTTCCAGCACTGCGTCCGCGCCGGAAATCTCCGGCTTCTCTTCCTTCTTCTTTTTCCTGCGGATAATTATCTTTTTCTTCACTACCTGCCCGTTGGGGAGCGTTGTCGTGGTTTCCACCACTTCGTCGCCTGATTCAGCCTGCGGGACTACGGAAAGCTTCGGCGCCGCGTTCATGAAGCGGCCTTCGTAAACCAGCGGGTCCAGCTGTTCCTGTTTGGCCGGAGGCAGGGTGGCGCGGGCCGTGTCCGCCACGTCGCGGCGCAACTGGTACATGGCGTAAAGGGCGTCGCGCAGTTCGTAGCGCTTCTGGCGCATCTCGTCGCTTAGAAGTTCGTATTGGCGCACTATGCGCAGGGCCTTATTGTCCACTTCGCGGGCCAGGGATTTTTCGATGCGCTTTGTCTGGCTGGCGCTTAGCAGCAGGGGAAAGGAAAGGCTTTTGGCTATATCCGCGGCTACGGGTTCGTAAGCCGGAAGCGGTATTTCTTCAAGCGGCTTGAGTTCCTGCGCCCCGGCAATGCAGACGCAGAATGCGCATATCGGCAATACGGAAAGCAGTCGCGTGAATAAGCTCATTTCGCCATAACTCTACAAAATTTTATACCCCCGCGCTATCCTGCCGCCGGTCCACTTGCTAAAATGTCACCATGAGCGCGGAAAAGGTGCTGGTCGGCATGAGCGGGGGTGTGGACTCCACCGCCGCTGTCATGCTGTTGCTGAAAAGCGGCTATTGCGTAAGCGGCGTCACCATGGAAGTGGCCCCGGAAGGCGTGCCGGGAGGCAACTCCTGCTACGGCGCCGAGGATATCCCCGCCATCAAGGATTTGGCTCGCAGGCTCGGCATAAGCCATGCCGCGCTTGATCTGCGTGCAGAATATTCGGCTTTTGTACTGGCGTATTTCAAAAGCGAGTACGCCGCGGGGCGCACGCCAAACCCCTGCGTCATGTGCAACAGGCAGGTGAAGTTCGGCGCGCTGCTTGAGAAAGCGGCCGCCTCCGGCTTGGCTTTTGACAAATTCGCCACCGGGCATTATGTCCGGCTTGAACGGGACGCCTCCGGCCGCATACTGCTCAGGCAGGGCCGCGACTCGAAGAAAGATCAGAGCTATTTTCTGTGGAATATACCTAGGCAGCGTTTTGAACGAGTGCTGTTCCCGTTGGGGGATTTGACAAAGGACGAGGTGCGGGAGTTGGCGGCCTCGGCCGGATTCAGGGATTTGGCGGAAAAGCCGGAAAGCCAGGATTTCGCGCCGCCAGAGGCGATGGAGGAATTGCTTGACGGGGGGCGTCCTGGAAATATCGTGGACGCTTCGGGCGCGGTGTGCGGGCGGCATAAGGGAATTTCCCGTTACACGGTAGGCCAGCGCAAGGGGCTTGGCATGGGCGGGCTTGAAGAGCCGCTTTTTGTGTCCGCAATTAATTCTTCAGACAACACCGTGGTTGTCTCGCCTAAAAGCGAATTGTCGCGCAAAATTGTTCGCCTTCGGGCCATGAACTGGGTTTCAACGGATGCGCCGTCGGGCCCGGTGAAGGTCAGCGTGAAAATACGGCGCCAGCATGAGCCGGCTCCGGCGCGTTTCCTGCCGGAAAACGAGAGTTGCGGAACCGTGGAGTTTGAGCAGGGGCAGTTCGCCCCTACTCCGGGGCAGAGCGCTGTGCTTTATGACGGCGAGGTTTTGCTTGGCGGCGGGATTATCGAAGCGGCCGCGTGAGGCCAAGTAGTACGGGGACTACTTCACTATCACTTTGTCGTCTTTATATGCGGGGGGCGCCTCGTCGTCTTTGCGGTCTTTGAGTCCGGACTTGCCGCCGTTATTGGTGAACGAAGTGTCCGCAAATCCAGCGCGCGAGACTTCCAGTTTTTTGATTTTGGTTTTGGTAGCCGGTTTAGATGCCGTCGCCCCGGACTTTTTCTTGCTGGGCGTGGTCCAGCGTTTCTGGTTGTCGTCGTCCTTGTTCACAAAAATATAAGTTGTAGACTTCTGGGCCGAAGGCGCCGCCAGATATTGGGAAGAGGCGGCGGTATCCGAGCTCTTAGATACCGAGGAGCCCTGCTGATCCTTTAAGGGTTTGAAGGTCAGTGTTTTGGAGATGTCCGATGGGAGGTATATATCCTTTTTTTCCTCTTCATCGCAGAAGCATGCGGCGGGGCGCAGCGCAGCGGCGCAGAATAAGGCGAATGAAAGAGTCAGCGCTGTTTTATTCATAGTAATAGTATAGATCGGGTTCAGCCGGAAATCAAACCCGCCTTAGCGGCGGAAATTGGCTTCAGCCGCCTTGATGATATTCTCCAGGAGGCAGGACAGCGTTACCGGGCCAACTCCTCCGGGAACCGGGGTGATGGCCGAAGCCAGCGGCTTCAGCGCCTCGAAATCGGCATCTCCGCAGAATATACCTTTGTCATCGGTGTTTGTGCCAACGTCTATTACCGTGGCTCCTTCCTTTATCATGTCCGGCTTCAGCCACCGTGCCTTGCCTATGGCGCTTATCACTATGTCGCAGGTTTTGAGCACCTGCGGCAAATCGACGGTTCTGGAATGGCAAAGCGTTGCTGTCGCGTCAAGGCAGGAAAGCATGTGCGCCAGAGGCTTGCCCACAGTGGAGGAGCGGCCCACCACCGCTATCCGCGCGCCGGAAATGGTTATTTCATGGTGGCGCATGAGTCTCACCACCGCCAGCGCCGTGCAGGGCACAAACAGGCCGGCCGCCGCTATTTCCCTGAAATTCTTGCACAGGAACAACCGCCCCATATTATAGGTTGAGGCTCCGTCTATGTCTTTTTCCGGGGTAATGAGGTCGCAGACGGGGACTTGTTCCAGTTGTTTTGGCAGCGGGCGCGGGACCAGCACGGCGTCCGTCAGCGGAGAGGAGGAAATTGTTTTCAGCAGGTCCGTGAACTCTTCCGGAGTCGTTTTAGAATCCACCGGGTAGGCGCGGCAGCTTATGCCGATTTTGCGGCAGGCTTCCATTTCCTTGTTCAGGTATATGGAAGCCGCGTCGTCCTCGGAGCTCTGCACGGCGGACAGATGGGGTTCGCGGCCGGCCTCAAGCCGTATGTTGGCCACGCGGTCCGGCAGTTCGGCGCGTATCTGGGCTGAAAGGGTTTTGCCTTCGAGGAGGATGGTCATATGCCTTATTTTAGCAAATGAAAAGCCCGGCCCTTGCGGGCCGGGCTTTGCGCAAACAGTGTGGCTATTAGGCGTTGACCATCTTCGCGCGGGAGATGTTTCCTTTCTTGTCCAGGTAGTACAGGTAGCCCTTGGCTTTCTTCAGGCCGACCTTGAGCACCTTGGTGGGTTTGCCGCCCTTCTTGCCGCCGCGGGCCATCTTGGCGCGGGAGACATCCCCGTCCTTGTCGATGTAATACAGGAAACCCTCTTCGCGTTTGATACCGCACTTATGAACCATCTCAGCCATTTTGCTTCCTCCTAGTTATTAGCCTGCTACCGACACGAAAAGTGTAATATATCACGCACGGAAAAGCAATACCTTTTCCGACGACCGTCGTGGCCGGCGCTTTGCCGTCGGGAGACGGGGCGAATGCGGGCCGTCAGCCGCGCAGGAGGCGGCCCAGCATGAATTTTGCGCCGTCCCACAGGCGGGCGCTGTCCAGCCTGCCGGCTATGCGGAGCATCCGGCGCGGATTGAGGTACATTTTCCTGTAGGCCTGCGACATCAGCCTGCGTACGTTGTCGGCCGGGAGTTCCGGGGTTTGGACCAGTATGCGCGGCGAGGAGATGTCGAAGGTGTAGTTGTTCCAGTCCGACGCAAGCGGCGTAAGATAGCCTTTCTGTTTGCAGAGCGCATTCACCGCCGTGCCGGGGAAAGGTATGAGATTTACTATCGCCATGCTGTCCAGATCCAGCGACATGAAAAATTCTATGGACTGGCGCGCCTCGGCTTCGGTTTCTCCAGGGTAGCCGATTATGCAGTTTGAACCCACCAGAAACCCCATCTTTTTGGCCAGCTTAACATTGTCTGCCGCCACCTTGAGGTCCAGGTTTTTACGCATCAGAGAGAGTACGCGCTCATTTCCGGATTCAATTCCGAAAGAGAGACTGTAGCATCCCGCTTTCCTTAATTTTTCAAGCAGTTCGCGGTCCAGCCCATCGGCGCGAAGCCCGTTTGCAAACTTAATTGCCAGCCCTGGATAGCGCCGCGGGAGCGCGTCAAGCAGATCTTTCGCGCGCGTCCGGTCGGCGGTAAAATTGTCGTCTTCGAACCAGAGTTCGTCGATGCCGTAGTCTTTTACGAGATGATCTATTTCCTCCAGTACGGAGTTCAGGCTTCGAGTGCGGACGTGGTAGCCCATGACCCGGCAGCAATAGGCGCACATATTGGGGCACCCTCGGCTCGACATCAAGGGCAATATACGCTTTCCTTTCGAGTAAAGTCCATGCCGCACTCTTCCGAAAATCTTGCGCATATCCAGCAGGTGCAGTGCCGGGAAAGGCAGGGAATCCAGCTCCTCCGCAGTTAAAAACTGGCTCAGGCGGGTTCGTACGGTCTTTCCGGCGCGTCTGCGGCAGAGATTGGGTATTTTATCCAGTTGCGCTTCGCTGCCATTGCCTGCCACCCACTCGCATAGCAGGGGCAGGGCTTTTTCGCCTTCCCGCACTATCACAAAATCCGCGCAGCCCCATGATAGCACTTCGTCGGCCATAACCGTGGGATGGGGTCCCCCGAACACGGTCACCGCGCGCGGCTGCGCCGCCTTCAGTTTCTCAGCCAGCATTTTGGCGCGCAGCACCGACATGGTGACCGCGCTGAAGGCGGCTATGTCAGGGTTGAAGTCAAGCAGGCGCTGAAACGCATCCGGGTCGGCCTGTTCGTCCAGAAAGGCGACTTCCCAGCCCAGTTTTTCTAGCTGCGCCGCCATGATCAGCGGGCCTATGGGCGGGATGAGGTTCCCGTCATCCATGCGGGGTTGGACAAAGGCTATTTTCCGTGCCATTTTAATTGGCAGTGCCGGGAGTCAGGATTTCAGGGCCGCGCCAAGGCCGGTGCGCGAGTCTATGCGCACATCAAGAGGTTTCGGCAGGCGCACGTGGCGCAGGTATGCGCTTTCCGATACTGCCGGCTGGGCGTCCAGCCAGGCCCAGTCCATGCTGCCTTCGTCGCGCAGGTGGTTTATAAGGAAGTACCCTATTCCCAGCGAAATGACATTGTGCAGGAAATGGCTGCCGTAGGAAGGGTCCGGCATGAAATCTGGAAGAGTGACTTCCACTATGAGGCGGGCGTTGGAAATCTGCCCCCAGTTAACTGGTATTCCCAGGAACTGGTCGCCGGAACCCCAGCGTCCCGGGCCTATCAGCGCGTATTTGCGCCGCTGCGAGGAAAGCTGTTTGTTCAACGCCGCTATTTCCGCGGCGATGGCGCGCGTAGCCGAGGTGTCGAATGCGCCCGGCTTGACATAGATTATGTCGGAGAGGTCGTCCATGTAGCCGTGGCCAAGCGCCTTGTCGGTGCGGCACAGCACCTGTTCCGCCGCAAAGCCCGACATGTCCACGTTGGCTGAAGCATGCAACGCGCTCATGGGCCTGATTTGCAGGATGTTGAATTCGCGCTGCTCCAGGTCCACGGCGAATTCCATCTCCACTTCGCAGCCCATGGCCTGCCTGCCCACGTCCAGCAACAGCGAGGTTATGTCGGCCAGCGGGAAATAATTTGACTGCAGTATCGGCGCGAAGTCGGCCACGTGGGCCCCTTTGCCTGGTATCGCGCCTTCGATAAGCCTGTCGTTTTCCGGGTCGTAGGTGGAAACCATCGGCCCCAAAGTGCCGTCTTCCATGGCCTGGTCCAGTTTGCACACCAGAATGTTGGCCAGCGAATCGTCCGCTGGCCGGAAATCCAGGTTTGCGGCGTCCAGCGCCATGAATTCCTGTTGCGTGGAATCAAAGTAGTCGCGCATCTTGGCGAACTGCGGCAGGCGGCGCGGGTGTTTGGGGCAGAAGCGCAGCGAGCGGCGCCCCTCCACCACCGTCAGGCCCAGGCCAAGCGCCACATGCACGGTGCCGTCGCCGGCCTTGGCCGGGGGCACCGGATAGAAGTTGTGCGACTGCGCGACGCCTGAAAACGAGGGGTAGAAGCGGTTTCCGTGTCGCTGCCCGACCAGCCTTTGCAGTATGACGGCCATCTTCTCTTCGTCCAGCAGGTTTGAGGTGGCGCCCATATACGCGCGCGCCTGCCCCCAGAACGTGGAGGCGTAAACCATTTTTACGGCGCGGCAAAGCTGGTCGAGGCGCACGTTGAAATTTGAATGGGAATTGGCCAGCAGATAGGTCTCGTATATCCCGGCGAACGGCTGAAACTGCGAGTCCTCCATGACCGAGGAGGAGCGCACCACGAGCGGGAAATCGGCCCGTTCGGCGTAGACCCGCAGCAGCTCCTGCATCCTTTGCGGCAGCTGGGCCTCCAGGAAGGCTTCGGTTATCGTGCCGTCTTCCGGATTGCCGTGCACAAGGGCGTAAAGGCTGTTGGAATCCATGAACTCGTCGAAGAAGTCGGTGGCCAGCACCGCGAGCGGAGGTATGGTTATCTTGACGTCGTCAAAGTGGCGCGAAAAGTCTTCTTTGGCAAGCAGGGAGTTGAAGAAGGCCAGCCCGCGCGCCTTGCCGCCTATGGAACCGGTGCCTATCTTGGCGTAGGGTATGTCGGGCTCGAAATATTCCGGCGTGAATTCCACTATCACGCCGCGCTGCATTTTTGAAATGAAGCCCTGCAGGGCCTGCGAGAGGTAGTTTTTAAGCTCGCTGCTGTTTTTGAATTCGGACAGTGTGCGCGGCTTTATGTGGTAGGCGGCCTCGAATTCCGTGCGGGCCATCAGCCATTTCGAAAAGTGGTTCCTGCTGGCATGGTAGGCCACGCTTTCATCGGGCGCGCGGCGCAGGGCCGCCACCAGCGAGTGCAGGTCGTGGGCGCGGTCCACAGCGGTGCCGTCGGGCATCTTGAACACGAAATCGCCGAAGCCGAAATTGTCGTGCATGAAGGTGCGCAGGTCGTTGAGCATGCTCTTGGAAGTCTTGTTCAGAAAGCGCGCGCCTGCCTTGTGCGCCGCTTCGGCATAAGCGTTGGAACTGGACTGCACCAGTATCGGCATGTCGTAGACGTCTGCGCGCACTTTCGCGGCCAGGCGCAGGCCGG
>JAAYTX010000077.1 GCA_012523635.1 Elusimicrobiota bacterium | reverse complement strand
GAAAGTGATGGAGCCCTTGTGCCCGCGCGTGACGGCCACGCGCCCGGCGCGTACGCGTTTGGCAACTGCGCGGATTATGCCCTTGAGGTCGCCGTAGCGGTTCTGCGCGGCAAGGCGCATTTCCGGCTCGTCTATGCACACGTAATCCACGCGCGGGTACTTTGTTATCAGGTTGTAGCCGGCGTTGGCGCTGTTGGTCTGCGTGTTGACCGCCAGGTAGCGGGCTTTTTTGCAGATGATGTCTATCATGCGGCGGGTGAGGAAGCCGTGCCCGAAATCCGACACCAGCACAAGGTCGTAGGCCGGGACTATTTTCTCCAGCCGGGCGCATATTTTGTTCTCAAGCTTGGCCGAGACCTCGTGGTCGTCAAAAAACGCCACCTCGAACAGCTTGTTTAGAAATACCGAATCCACGAAACGGCGCTTCACCACGGTGCAGGAATCCTCGCGCATGAAGAACTCGCGCCGCACGTTGGGCTTCAGGTGTTCGTTTATGAAATCCAGCTTGGAATCGGCGGCTCCAAGGCAGGTCGCAAGCCGCACCTCGCCGCAGAAGCCTGCGGCGTGATTGGCGCAGGCGAGGCTGCCGCCGGCAAAACGCTCCTCGCTCATGTACTGCACGCAGACGATATTGTCTTTCGGCGGCTTTGAAAGGCCCTTGCAATAGTGATACTCGTCAATTATCGCGTCGCCTATCACCAGCACCTTCAGCCCCGAAAGGCCCTTGACGGCGTCCAGCACGGAAGCGGCGGAATACTTGCCGCGGAACCCTTCTATGAAAGCCTTGGTTTCACCTGAAAAAACGTTGAAGAACTTGTTAAGCAGCTCGGTGGAGCTGAAAGTGATTTCATCTGTGAAATGCAGCCGTCCACCCACCGATTCCACCGCCTCGCGCTCGCGCGCGATTCCGCCAGTGACGTCTTTCTCCGGCGCCGCGTAATCGGAACCTTTGGCGTAAATGTCCGGCTTTATGGCCTTAAGGGTTTCCACGGCGGTGCGCCACTGGTTCACGGCCACATAGTCCACCACTGCAAGCGCGGCTATGGCCTCGCAGCGCAGGAACTGGTTGAAGACGGGCCTGCCCGGGCCTTTGCCCACGTATTCATCCGGCGTAAGCGTGACAAGAAGGACGTCGCCCTCTTTTTTGGCGGCCTCCAGATGCTTTATATGCCCCGGGTGCAGCAAATCGTAAACCCCGTGGCAAAGCACCACTCTTTTGCCCTTTTTCCTGAGCTGAGCCGTTATTTTTGCCAGCCCGGCTATAGTTCTTATTTTCGAATTGGAAGAATTGTTTTCAGCCGCCATTTTAACCCCTTAATGTTTATATTATAGCATTAGCATCCGTAAAGGGACCGCGCAAATAGGTCACACCCCCCGGACTGAAGCCGCAGCCGGAAGGACGCCGGCCCCAAAAAATGCCAGAATATCAGTCCATGTCAGATTTCCTTGCGATGCTGAAACGGTGGCGCTACAGCATTTTCAGCGCGGCTGTTCTTGGTATGGTGCTTTACCAGGGGCCGTTCTTCGCGCGCGACACCCGGGACTATCTTGCCGGAACAATCATCAGGACCCAGCTGACTCCGATACTGCTGTCGCTGTTCCAGATTCTGCCCGGTAAAATATGGGCGCATGGATTCG
>JAAYTX010000076.1 GCA_012523635.1 Elusimicrobiota bacterium | reverse complement strand
GCCTGTGTTGGTGGGATTTGCTTCTGTTTTCGTTTCCATGCTACCCCCTGGGTATTTTAGCTTTCTTTTACCAGGGAGGCGGCGCAACCGTAAGTTATTTTCTAGCTAGAAGTGTCCAACCCTTGCTGAACCTCAACAGTGAACACACATTCCGGTGTCCTGACGGATATAGTCGTATTTTTAGTTGGCACACCAAGCCCGGGAAGTGTCGAATATATTTTAACTGCGAATTGGGTCCTAACAGATTGATTGTCGGTCATCTTGGATTGCATTTGCCGACGGTCAGAAATAATAATTAGCAGTAAATCATTCTACTCCCAGTTGAAAGCTAATGAAGCGCTCTATTTATCTGACTAATGGGGGGAGTATAGCTTTTTTCACAACACCGTAAGGAGCGGTTAGGAATAACCGCTCCTTGTGTTTTATAGTGGAAGTTGCGGGGGGGCGTTACTTATTCTTTTCTTTGGTATCGGGGCCGTACAGGTACATGAAGGCCTTTTCGGGCGTCAGCGGCAGCGAGGGGGCCTTGCGGCCCGGGCGGGCGGCGTTCAGCGCGTCGGCCACGGCCAGATAGGCTCCTATGCCGTGCACGAAAGGCGGTTCGCCTATGGCTTTTGAGTTGCACACGGCGTAAGGGTTGGAAGAATCCTTCAACAGCCTGATATTGAAGTTTTTGGGGCAGAATTTGATGTCCGGCACCTTGTAGGCGTTCACCCCGGTAAGCACGCGGCCGTCGGGGGCGTAGCGTATCTGCTCTATGGTAGTCCAGCCTATGCCCTGTATCACCGCGCCCTCTATCTGGCCTATGTCTATCTCCGGGCTTAGCGATTCGCCCACATCCTGCACAATGTCCACCGAATCTATGTCGTAGGTTCCGCGCACGCAGTCCAGCAACACTTCGGTTACCGATGTGGCGTAGCTGTAATAGGCAAATGGCCTGCCGCGCTCCTTCTCCATGTCGTAATACAGGTCGGGGGTGGCGTAGAAGGCGTGTTCGCCAAGGTCCACGCGGGCCCACTGCGCGTCTTTGGCAAGCTTGTTCCAGCTAAGTTCGGCGGGCTTGCCCGAGGCGTAAACCTCGCCGTCGCGTATATCAAGGGTGGAAGCGTCCGGCAGTTGTAGTTGTTTGGCCGCGAATTCAAGAAGCCTTGCCCGCAGGCGTTCGCAGGCGTATTTGGTGGCCATGCCGTTAAGGTCGGCCCCTGTGCTGGCCGAGGTTGGCGACGCGTTTGGTATGCGCGAGGTGTTGGTGGTGTCCACGCGCACCCGCTCAAGCGGCACGCCCAGCGTACGGGCGGCCACTATGCGCAGTTTGGCGTTGACTCCCTGCCCCATCTCAACCGAGCCCGCGCTGACCGATACGCTCCCGTCAACGTAAATATGCACCAGCGAACTGGCCTGGTTAAGCGCCGTCTGCGCGAAAGAGATGCCAAAACACACCGGCACCACGGCCAAGCCGCGCTTGGTGTCGGCGTGGGTTTTGTTGTATTCCGCCACCGCTTTGCGCCGGGCAGCGAGGTTTACCGTCTTGTCCAAGGTTTCCCAGCACCTTTCGGCGTTCACGTCGGTCATCTGCAAGCCGTAGGGCAGGGTATCGCCGTTTTTAATCAGGTTCTTGTGCTTCAGCGTTTCGGGGGTGACGCCGATGCGCTGTGCCGCGTCTGTCAGCGCGGCCTCTATGGCAAAAGTGCCCTGCGGCACGCCAAAGCCCCGGAAAGCGTTGTTGGGGGGGATATTGGTGCGGCAGCTCATGGCCGTGGCCCTAACGTTGGGGATGTTGTACGAGCCGCCTATATGCAGGAATGAACGGCCCAGCACCGCCAGCGAAATGTCGGAACACGCGCCCGCGTGCTGGAAAAGCGTTATTTCGTAGGCCAGTATGCGGCCTTCCGCGTCCAGCCCCAGTTTGTAATCGTATTCGTACGCGTGGCGCTTGCCTGTGGTGGAAATATCCTCGTTGCGCTCAAGCGACAGTTTCACCGGGCGCTTCAGCAGGAAGGCCGCCAAGGCCGGGGCCGTGGTCCACACGGCGGTGGATTCCTTGCCGCCGAAAGCGCCGCCCAGGCGGCGGATGTCCAGTTCCACCTTGTGCATTGGTATGCCCAGCACTTCGGCCAGATGGCGGTGGAACGCCCCCGGCGACTGCACGCTGGCGCACACCTTTATGGTGTCGTGTTCGCCGGGAATGGCAAGGGCGCGCTGTGTTTCAAAATAGAAATGTTCCTGTTGGCCGCTGGCAAGCGTGCCGGTGAAAACGTGCTTGCATTTGGCGAAGGCGGCGTCCGGGTCGCCGGATATCATCACGCGGCGCTTGGCGTGCAGGTGGCCTTTGGCGGCGGCTTCGCGCAGGTCCAGCACCGGGGTAAGTTTCTCGATGTCGGCTTCTATCATCTTCAGGGCGTTTTTCGCGGCGCGTTTAGTCTCGCCCACCACCAGCGCTATTGGCTGGCCTATGTATTCCACGCTGTCTATGGCAAGAAGGGGTTGGTCTTTGGCTACGTGGCCCACCTGGTTTAGGCCGGGGATGTCTTTATGCGTGTAAACCGCTACTATGCCGGGGGCGGTTTTGGCCTTGGAAACGTCCAGCGCGCGGATGCGCCCCTTAGCCACCGGCGAGGTGAACAGCACCGCGTGTAACGCGCCGGGGGCCGGGATGTCGTCCACGAAGCGGGAGGCCCCGCGCACATGCATTTGGGTGTCGTCGTTTTTCATGGGTCCCCGGAAATTGACAGCGCCTTGAAATGCGCCAGCATAAGCTGGCCCAGCAAAAGCTTTTTGTATTCAGCCGAGCCGCGTATGTCATCTATGGGCTTTGCGGCCTCGCAGGCGGCTTTGGCAAGGTCTTTTGCCATGGCGGCGTCGGCCTTGCGCCCATGGAATTTTTCCATGCCCTGCAACAGCAGGGGCACGGGCCCCACGCCTCCGGCTGAAATGCGCAGGCCGGAAACCTTGCCGCCTTTGTCCAGCGTCAGGCGCAGGGCAGAGTTCACGGCGGCAATGTCCAGCGTTTTGCGGTTGGACACCTTTTCAAAATTGTAGCGCATGCCGGGTTTCGGCAAGGGTATGGCTATTTCGGTGACAAGATCGCCGCAGGACAGAACGGTCTTTTTGTAGCCGAGATAGAAGGCGTCCAGCGGCACTTCGCGTTTTTTTCCGTCTTCGGCGGTTATTTGCAGGCGCGCGCCCAGCGCCAGCAAAATTATGGAGGCGTCTCCTATCGGCGAGGCGTTGACTATGTTGCCCGCCAGAGTGGCCCTGTTGCGCAGTATGGCCGAGGAGTGCAGCAGGAAATCCCATTCCAGCGCGGGGAAAAATTTCTTGGCGGTTTCGGAACGGCGCAATTCCTCTATGGTTACTGCGCCGCCGACACGCAGGAAGCCGCCGTCTTCGCGGATATAGTTCAAATCCTCGCGTTTTGACAGGAAACAAAGGTCGCTTTCCAGCAGTTTTTCGGGCTTCTGGACAAAAAGGTCGGTTCCGCCAGCCACCAGTACGGCGTCCTTGGCGGGGGTTTCGGGTTCCAAATCCAGTTTGGCAAGGCGTTCGGGCATGGCGCGGAAATATTCCGGCACCACCCCGGCGGCTATAAGCGCTTCTGTGCGGGGGGCGGCCTTATCCAGCCTGGCAAGTTGCTGGCACAGGGCGTTGGCGGCGTTGCGTATGGAAACGTAGCCCGTACAGCGGCAGATGTTACCGTCAAGGGCGTTCAGCGCGTTTTCGTAGGAAAGGGAAGGGCTTTCCAGCGCAAACCCGGTAAGGGAAAGCGCTATGCCGGGGGTGCAGAACCCGCACTGCGAGGCGCTGTGCTCCACTATCAGGCGCTGGACAAGGGTAAGCTGTTCGCCGCTGAGGCCTTCCACAGTGACCACGTGGCAGCCGTCCACGTTGCCTATTGGCAATAGGCAGGAGGCGCAGGCTTTGTAGCTTATTGTGCCTTGCGGCTGGCGCGTGCCCACCAATACGGTGCAGGCCCCGCATTCGCCTTCGCGGCAGGCTTCCTTGGTGCCGGACAGGCAGGCCACGTCCCTGATGAATTCCAGCAATACCAGCCCCTTGGGGGCGCTGGTCTGGACCAGCCTGTCGTTTAGTATGAATCTGACCATATTCGCAATTATACTATACAATTTTTCTGGATTTTTCAGCCCGCGTGTTTGTGTGTTGGTTTAAGGTCCTGCCAGGCATGGACTGCGTCCCGCTTATGTGGCCGAACAGAGCCGCACTCAATTTGCAGACAAGCATTTTCTTGTGCGCCGCAATTGAACATGGTTCTGCAAGTGTGTTCTGTCTTGCGCTTTTCATACAATGTTAATGCCAAACGGCAAATAACCCGGCAAATGCCCGGAACTGGCAAAAGGCGTATAAATTTGAACAGAAACATCACTTCAACCAAATCATCAAAATAAGTATGCATAACCCAGCCATATGTCCCGACAGCCAGGGGCCGAAGCCGCCGCGTTTGGGTGTCAGGCATGATGCCGCGGCGTTTCTGCTTTTGTTGGTTTGTTGTCTGGCAGCGGAGTTTGGCTACAGGCTGTATTGGAAAGGCAAGTGCGCCTTTTTTTCGCCGCAGGATAAGGGGGAATTTTTCGCCCTCTACACGGTGGGGGAATCCACGGCCGGCGGCGTCCCGTACTCTGATACGAATTTTTCACCTCCGTATATCGTACAGCGCCAGTTTGACGGCATTATCAACGGCAAAAATATGCGCTTGTTTTTACAGGCCAAGGGAGGCGAAAGCATATATCCGCAATCCGTGGCGTTTGAGCAGGCATTGCGCTGCCGCGACAGGCGCAACCCGGGGGCAGTCCTCATATACGCCAGCCATAACGATGCCGGGAAAAACACAGGGATGCCGGCGTTTGAAAAGTTCAAGAATGCGGTTCGCGGGCGTTCCATGTTGGCGGGCGACATGATTTATTTCCTGGAAAGTAAGCATTTGCTTCCCAGCGCCAGAACCATGGATACATATGAATACCATATGAGGCGCGTGGTCGAGTTGAGCCTTAAAAGCGGCCTGGTGCCCATTCCGGCAACTGGCGTGTCTAACCTCTCAGGCATAGACCCGGCCATTGGCGGCGATGCCGGGCTGACTCATGCGGAAATAAAGGAGATTTTGAACAAGGGTTCGGACCTTGAAGCGGCCGGGCGGAACCTTGAGGCTCTCTCTTATTACCTGGGCGAGGTCAAGACGCGGCAACCGCCGTTTTTGCCATATCTGAAATACCGTGCGGCCAGATGTTTGCAGGCTCTGGGGCGATATGGGGAGGCGGAAAAATATTATGAAGAGGCCGCGGAAGAATCTCCCGGCGACAATTTCGGCAGGGCAAATGTCCGGCAGAACGCTTTTATTCTAAGCCTGGGCGCGCGCTACGGCATTCCGGTGGTTGACGCCGTGAAAGTGTTCAGGGCGCATTCTCCGCATGGAATTGTGGGCGATAGTCTCTTTTCCGACGGACATCATCCGAATATTGAAGGTTATATATTGCTGTCTGGTTCATATGCCGAGAAGATTTCGGAAGCATTCCGCGAACCGGTAAAACGGCATTTTGCTGACCGGAATGCTGTTTTCCGGGATTTCACACTTGGCCCGGAGAGGCTGGCAGAGGCTTACGTGAACAGCGGGAAGTGGTATTTCGCTGTCAGCGTATGGCATCCGTATCCCGGGCAGCGGTTGTTGCTGGCCAGAAAATGTTTCCAGAACTCGCTTGCAGTCAAGCCGGGCAATTTCGGAGCGCTGCTGAATCTTGCCATGGCAGAGGCTGCGTTGAAGAGCGATATGCTTTCAAACGAAAAAGAGATAGAGTGGCTCGCGAAAAATTTCTATTTCTACAGCGAACCCAAGCCCTCGAATTATTCAGCCGAGCGAATGCGGAAAATAATCGTCAAGCTCAGGGAACATCATATCGACGAGGAACTGCTGGGACAGATAGCCGACTCTTATCGCAAACAGGTTTCGTCCAAATAAGCGGTTATTTCGACATGAAGGTAAGGCCGCGGGGACACGGCAAAACGTCCTCTTTGGCCCGGATGCCCTTCTGCTGGCTGATCAACGGGTTAGTAATTTAACTGTCCCATGCTGTTTTCTGGTTTTTTTAGCCCGCGCTTGGGCAGGCGCGGGCCGGAAAACGTGGCAATGTAATATAATATCCCGACAGCAACAATTTTGGGTAACTTTTTTCTGGGGGGCGGGTGGTTAGTTCTCGTCGGACATCAATATTCCTGGTCCCTTGCCGTTATTCCGTCTGGTTGTCTCACGCCTTCAGGGCCTGCATTCTTCTAACTCTTCTGCCATTGCTGTTTGCCGGCACAGCTTGCGCCGACGATTACACGATAAGCGGAAAAGTAACCCTCTCAGACGGCACTCCTATGGACGGCATCAAGATGTCCGCCACTACCGACACCGGCAGCGATACATTCTATACTTATACCGCGGCCGACGGCACATACTCCTTCCTTGTTTCCACCGGTTATGACTACTACGTCAATTGTTCCTCTGGCAATTATTCTTTCGATCCCTCTTACCATCTCGTCTCTTTAGGCGGGGATGTGCCGGACCAGGATTTCATGGCCATCCCTTTTCCGGCGCAGGTCACGCCCGCGTCAGGAGCTAAAGGCAGCTCTGTCCCGGTTATTATTACCGGGGCCAATTTCGGCTCCGATACCACTGTCACCCTTACCAGAAGCGGCTATTCCGATATTTCGGCGAGCGGTTTAACCGTTGTCAATTATTCAAAGATAACCTGCACTCTCCCGCTTTCCGGCGCGGCGACGGGGCAATGGGACCTGGCTGTTTCCGCCGGCGGACAGACTGCCGCGTCAAACGGCGCGTTTCTGGTGGCGTTTTCAACTGTTTCCTGGCAGTGGTACGGCGCGGCAAACATGTCGGCTCCGGTTCGCAACGGGGTAAGGCTGGTGGCGCTCAATAACGGCAAAGTGCTTGCGGCCGGCGGCGCCGACGGTTCGGACCTGCCGCTTGATACGGCCGAGTTATACGACCCTGCGGCCAACACCTGGACCCCAACCGTCGGCATCGGAATCGCATTCGGCCATCACGCCACCGCAGTCGTTTCCAACGGCAAGGTAATGCTTTCCGGCGGCAAAGATGCGGGTTCCATATCTTCCAATGTCGCCATTTATGATCCCGCAGCCGGCTCGTGGAGCATATCAGGCGGCCTGAATACCGCGCGTTATGGCCATACAATGACCCTGCTGCGCGACGGAATTGTATTGGTTACAGGCGGCACGGGAGACAGCGGCACGCTTAAGTCATGCGAAATATACAACGCTAAGGACAGCCTCTGGATAGATATAGGAGAAATGCCGACCGCGCGCACCGGACACCGTGCCGTGCTCCTTCCAAGCGCCAAAGTGCTGGTGATGAGCGTTGACCAATACGACGGTTCAACCTCCGTTTACGATCCGGATACCAACGCCTGGACTGCTGGCGGGGCCATGGTCCTTCCTCGGTCGGATTCGCTCATGGCCGTTTTGCGCGACGGGAAAGTATTGGTGGCCGGCGGCCTGTATGACAACCACGGTTCTTCCCTGTACACCAACCGGGCCGAAATATATAATCCCGACACCAACACCTGGAGCGAAGTGGCAGGCATGCACCAGAGCAGGGATAAAGTCGATTTAGTCCTGTTGCCGGACGGGCGCGTGCTGGCCGCAGGCGGCGATGCTTCCTCATCTTCCAACAGCGCCGAGATATACGACCCGGATTCGGACTCCTGGTCGCTGACGGCGAACAGCACATATTCTTCCTCCATGTTCGGGCAGTCGGCGGTGTTGATGTCCAACGGACGAGTGCTTGTAGCCGGCGCCGAAGCCCTGGCCGAAATTGTCGCGCCAGTGGCTAAGGCAAGCGGCTCTGTTACGCTGAATTCCTCGGCGCTGGCCGGGGCGCTGATATCCGTCTCCGGAAGCACGACAACCGCCGTCTCGTCCGCCTCGGACGGCACATACAGCGTTAATCTTCCGGTCGGCGGAAACTATACTCTTACACCCTCTTCCAACAGCTATACTTTCACGCCTGCCAGCGTCTCTTCTGCGGCCTTCGTGGCGGACATGGCGCAGGATTTTGCCAGCGTTGCGGCGACAAAGCAAGTCAGCGGCACAATAAGCCTTGGCGGCAACCCGATGCCGGGCGTCACAGTGTCCGTCAGCGGGGACGCCAGCGCCTCAGCCACAACCGATTCCTCCGGGAACTATTCCTTTACTCTGGTTTCAGGCGGCAGCTACACTCTTGCTCCGGCAAAAACGAATTACACATTCTCACCTGTAAACGCGTCGACGGCCAGTCTCGCCGCGAACTGGACGCAAAATTTCACCGCCTCTACGGTCACCTACACCGTTCACGGCATGATATCCCATGGCGCAGACTCGCTTGCCGGCATTACCATCGATATAAGCGGCGGATACATCGGCTCAATTGTCACCGATTCTCACGGCAATTTCTCAGTCTCCCTTGATGCCGGAAACACTTACACCCTGGCTCCCTCGGACTCCGGCTACACCTTTACCCCGGTCAGCGCCACCACCGCCACGCTGTCCGGAACCTGGACCGCCAATTTCAACGCCGGTTCCAGCGGGTATTCGTTTTCCGGGACAATCAAAAAATCGGGCGTCGGACTAGCTTCCGTAGCCGTATCGCTCTCCGGCTCCTCCGCCGCTTCCACCAACACGGACAGCAACGGCGCATATTCGTTCACCGGCCTGTCCGCGGGGGGGAGCTATATCGTTACCCCGTCCTCCTCTGGCTACCTGTTCACGCCGACAAAAATATCCACAACCAGCATGTCGGGCAACATGGCTGCCCAGGATTTCACGGCTACGACTGCGCATATCCTTTCCGGGAGCATACGCCACAATGGCGTTGTGCAGGCAGGGGTGACAGTGACCGTGACGGAAAGCGCCTCTTCCTCCGGCGGCGTTAAACGCCGCACGGCGGACAGCGATAGCGGCGTGGTGGCCACCACCGTCACCGACGTCAACGGTTATTTTTCCGCAAGCGTTATGCCGGGCGGCAGCTATGTGATAACGCCTTCAAAGTCCGGGGTGGTGTTTTGGCCCAGCTACTACTCCATTCCAAATGTCAGCACCGACAAGCCGAACCAGGACTTTTCATCCAACTCGCAGAATGATTTGGACGCGATAGTGGTGCAGGGGTGGGATAACGGCTATGTGGAGCCGAAGAAAGGTCCGGCGGTATTCAAACTGAACAATCCTCAGGAGAGCGGACATGTTACCGTGCGGTTATATACTCTCCGCAATGCGCGCCTTGTAAGGACGCTTGAAACGGACGTGACTTCCGGCATTCCATCCGCCATCAGCTGGGACGGCGCCAATACTGACGGAGAAACCGTCGGTTCGGGCGTCTATCTGGCGCTTGTGAACGGGGCCGGGTACAACAACGTTAAGATAAAGTTCGGGGTGCTTAAATGAGGGCGTTGCCGCTGTCTTTTGCGGCGCTTCTGCTTCCCAGCCTTGCCTATTGCGGTGCAAGTTCCTTTGGCGAACTGGCCGGTACGGAGCCCTCAGTGCGCGCCACGGCCATGGCCAACGCCTATACTGCGGCTGACGGCGATGTGATGGGCCTGTACTATAATCCGGCCCAGTCCACCGCGTCCAAAAGCCTGGGCACAATGTTCGAGCGGGGTTATGCCGAAGACAGCATGGGCCTTGCGGCGGCTTCAATTCCGGATGCGCTGGGCGGGTTTAACCTTGCCGCCTCATTTCTGTATTACACTTCCGGCGATATCGACCTCTATTCCAGAGGCGGGTCGAAAAGCACGGTAAACGGCGAAAAGGATTATCTCGGCGCGCTGAATATTTCCCGTAGCCTGGATGAACGTTTTTCCGTGGGCGGCAATATCAAGTTCATGAACCGAAAGCTGTTTGACCGTAAAAGCGCCTCCACCTTTCTTTTCGACGGAGGGCTGCTGGTCAAGTATCCATGGTTAAATATAGGCTTGGCGGTACAGAACTTAGGCGGTTCCATGGAG
>JAAYTX010000075.1 GCA_012523635.1 Elusimicrobiota bacterium | reverse complement strand
CCGAGCAGGACTGGCGCCCCGCGCTGGCCGCAGGCGCGCTGGGCATGTTCACCGTGCGCGACTCCGGCCAGCCGAAACTGGACAACCCGACTGTGCAGGTAAACGTAAACAGCACCGACAAGCTGGCCTCGGCCTACGTCGTCGCGTCAAAGAAGTGGACGGACAAATTCATCTTCACGCTGGGCTACATGGAAGGCTCCGTGCCGGACATCATGCCCCAGCTTTCGGAATATCTGACCGCGGCCGCCATGACCCTCAACGGCCACGACGGACAGCAGTGCACGTCCCGCAGCATGGCTTTCGGCGGCATCATCTGGCTGCCCAGGCCGGACAGGCCCATCACCCTTGAAATCATGGCCCCGCAGGGCGCGCCGGGAAGCCCGAAGCTGTTCAACCTGCACCTGGGCAGCCTGCTGCACATGAACTTCGAAGTCTCCTACCTGAACTTCGACGGCGGCTGGGACCTGCTGGGCATGTTCCAGTTCCGCTACAATTACTTTCCCAGGCACTGAGCCATGCCATTCCAGCTGCCGCGCGTAACTGTTTCCCCACGCACGGCAAAGCTGCTTTGGCTGCTGGCGTTCACAGTCGCGGCCTGTTATCTGCTGCATATCATCAACCGCCTGCCGCGGGTAAACCTGTCGGAAACGCTCACCATACTGCCGCAGGGGATGTATTTGATGCGCGCCCTGCGCCATCAGGACATAGCCCTCTCCATGCCGATGTCGCCTTTTCTGGCGACGCTTTTCGCGGGCCTTCCACAGTGGATTGAACTGGTGATATGGCCGCTTTTCCTGATATTGGCCTGCATGCTAGCCATGGCCGCAGGCAGGCGTCTTGCCTCGGCGCCCGGAGGGATGGCAGCCCTGCTCCTGGCGGCGTTCGCATTCGGCTCCTCGAAATTCTGGACCCCTGGCAGCATGAGCTACTGCCTTGCCTGCGGCATAGTGACTCTTGCCCTTGCTATGCGGGCCGGAAAACCGCGCACATGGGGAAGCGAACTGCTTACGGCGCTGGCGATAGGCTTCAGCTATACGCTGAAAAGCCCGCTTTTCCTGCTGCCGCCGCTCCTGGCGGCCTATGATATTTTCACCGGGAAGCTGCGCGAGGGCAAGACCAGTGCCGGTAAACTGGCCATTTTAGCCTTTGGCCCATATGCGCTGCTGCTGCCGTGGACATACATGAACTGGAAGGTGTTCCATGTATTCCGCCTGTTTGAGGGAGGCCGAGCCGACGAGAACATAATAACGGGCGCGCTCGGCATAGTTTACACAGTGGAGGGGGCGTACTCGCTGGCCGATACAGCCGGACAAAATATAGTGTGGTGGGCGTTTAAAACCGTGCTGTCCCACCCGCTGGTATATATTGAAGGCGTTCTCAAGCGCCTGTACGGGCTGTTTGTCTGGTATCCCGCTGCCTCCACGCTGTTTCTGCTCGGAATGGGACGGCTGAGAAAACTGCCCCAGGCCAGAACGCTTGGGCTGTTTGTGAGTTATATAGTGGGCATAATGTGCCTCATGTCCATACAAAAAGCCTATTTCGCGCCGATATGGATTCCGGCTCTGGCCATAGCTGCGGCCGGTCTGATGCCCGCAAAACCCCGATCCGATGAGTCAACATTAATGCAGCGCGCCACGCTGCTTGTTTTTATCGCAATAGGAACAGCGTTATACCTGCCGCTGTCGGCATATCTAATAGCCTACCCAAACAGGCTGCAGCCTCCCTCGGTCGCATTCAGCGCAGACGCGCCGGACCCAGACGATAACCCGGTACTCCTGGTACGCATGTCGGAAACCGCGCTTTCATCAGGCAACATTGCGCAAGCCTATATTTACTCCGCCGCCGCCTTGCGCCGGACGAATTCGCCGCTTACGGCTTCGGCTTTCCTTACCGCTCTTTCCGCGCGAGGAATTGATATCGCCACACCTTTACGCAACAGGGCCATGGTCTCCAGGGATGTTCACAGCACGCTGCGGACGCACCGGCTGTTTTTTCTTAACGCCCTCATACAAAACCGCATGACGGAGGCGGCGACGATTCTGCCGCAGCTCAAAGATGAATGGGAGAAATACAACCTGACCTTCTCAGGAATCACTTCCGCGCGTGAAGCGGCGCTATACAGCAAACAGCAACGGGAAAGCACCTTATTCAACAATGTCTATATACCGGGCCTGCTGGAAAAATATCCGCGCGAATTGCGTTCCGAACTGGCCGTCAAAGTGCTGAAACTGGGAATCGACTCGCCCAGGCTGCAGGTCATGCGCCTGGAACACGATTTAAACACCGGGGGAGAGGAGGCCACACCGGAGCAAATAGAGCAAATGCTAAAAGCCGCCAAGACAGAGGAATCGCTGGCACGACTGCTGGATTTATGCCAGCGCCACGGCCTGCGACACTACTCCATATCCTATGCAAAGGCGTTTCTGAAAATCCACGATTCCTCACGCATACGCCTCTATCTTCTTGATGCGCTGCTCCGCGAGCACGATTTCATAGGTGCGCAACAAATAATAGACAAACTTCGTGACTCACCACAGACAAAAAACAACCAGTTGTGGCTATCTGATCTTGAGCACCTGCGCGATGCCCAGGTAATTCAAGCGGCAGTTGATGTTAGAAAACAGGACAAGGCATACGCGATGAGCCTGGCTCAGTCGCTGCGGGTGATGGAACTTTCGTCGTTGACACGCCTGCGTGTTGCCGATGAACTCACCTTCGGAGGCTATTATAAAATAGCCTCCGAATTTGTCGCAGGCATAAATCCCGCGAAATTGCCGGAAAATGAGATGGTACCGTATCGCAATCTGATTACGCGCACAATCCAGGCGGAATTACTGGCACTCCGCTCCTCCGGACAAACCGCACTCATGCAAAAACGGGCCGAACAGGCGGTCGCGACATATCCTTACCCGGATGTAATAATTTCCATCGCCGGCGCCCTTGTGTCAGCGAAAGAATTCGAAACCAGCCAATATCTGGCCGACGCCGCACACACCATGCATATCGGCAAAGCGGAGGCGGCGCGCCTCTCCGAACTTGAGAATATGCGGGATGATGCCCTGCTGCAAATGGCGAAATCACTGGAAACTGCGGACGCAAAAACCAGGCAAGCGTTTGATGCAAAACCCATGCTGGCGGCAAAGACGGCTCCGGCGGTTTCGCTGCGTCTTGCGGCGGCTCTGGCATCAGCGGGCCAGTACAAACCCGCAGACCGGCTACTGTCCAGAATCAATGCGGCAAATCTGCCTGAATCCGAACTTGACAATTATTATCTGCTGAAAGATTCCACGCTCAAATACGAATTGCTGAAGCTTTACAGCGCAAGGAACTTTGCTCAGTTGGAAACACGCGCGGAAGAAATACTGAGAGAGTCTCCCGGCGGGAACACTGGGGTGGCCCTGTATCTGGCCACGGCGCAACTGGCCGGCAAGAACCTATCCTCCGCTGCCAAAACCCTTGAGGAACTTAAACGGAGGCGCCTTACCGGAACCCAGGCGCAGTGGCTGTCCGCGCTGCAAAACTCCCTGGACGCGGCTCGTTCAGGAAAATACACGAACCTGCCGACAATACTGCCCGGCGACCTGGATACGCGCGACCTGAACACCCTGGAACAAAATGCCTTATACCTGATTCACACCAGGACAAACCGCAGCGAGGGCCTGCTGCAGATGGCCCAGCTTAAAATCACGGAAGCCAGCCCCGCACAAGCCCAGGAATATCTTGAACAGGCGCTCAAGGAAAAACTTTCGGACGGCCAACGCAAGTGGGCTAGAAGCATGCTCCTTAAAATACAGGAGCTGCAGTACGCAGGCAAGACGCAAAAGCTGGACCAGGCAATAAAACTCCTGGAGAGAAACGCCTATAATCCACGCGCGCTTCTGCCTATTGCCAGAGAATTCACCTCTAATTTTCCGCATTATGCGGCCGGGCACCTTTACCTGGCCTCGGCACTGATAGGCACCGGCAAATACGACGAGGCCGGCAAAAAACTTTCCGAAATCTCCGGG
>JAAYTX010000074.1 GCA_012523635.1 Elusimicrobiota bacterium | reverse complement strand
CCATTTCCTGCTGCGTAAGCTCAAGCCGCGCCAGTTTGGCGATATGCCTGACGTCCTCTATGTTAACTCCCATGAGAGCCTCCGGTTACAACATCTCTATCGGGGCGTAGCGCATCATGAACGTATGCTTGCCCCCCTGCCTGAACAAAACGGTTATTTTGGCGCTTTCGCCTGACCCGGTGGCCAGTATTATTTTACCCTCGCCGTAGAGGGCGTGGCGCACTTTGCGGCCTTCCAGTTCGTCCCCCCCGCCGGCCCGGGGCGAAGTTTCCGGTTTCGGAAACGCGCTGCCGCCACGCTCGGCCGGAGAAGCGAAAAGGCGCTGTGATATCGGATTCTCCGGCGGCTGTATCAGCTTGCTCTCGTAAAGAAACCGCGAAAAGATATTGGTGTAGGTTTTACCGAACATGCGGCGCGTGGCCGCGCAGGTCATGAAAAGACGTTCGCGGGCCCTTGTCATGCCGACGTAGCAGAGGCGGCGCTCCTCCTCAAGTTCGTCGGGCTCGGTGGCTCCGGCGGTAATCGGGAACAGTCCCTCCTCAAGGCCGGTGACAAACACCACGGGGAATTCCAGTCCCTTGGCAAGATGCACCGTCATCAGCGTCACGGACGGCACGCCTTCTCCGGCGGCGTCCAGGCCGCTGATAAGCGAAACCTCCTGCAAATAACCGGACATGGAAGCCATAGTGTCGGATTTTGCGCAGCGTTCCTCATATTCCTTCACGCCGTTCAGCAATTCCTGGAGGTTGCCAAGCCGCTCCTTCTCTTCAGGGTCCTTCTGGATATTGTCTTCTATGCTCTGCCAGTAGCGGGACATCATTATGGCTTTTTGCAGAAGGTCCGACGGCAGCAACGAGCGCGAGGACGCGTAAAGATTGTCTATCAGCGCGGCCAGTTCCCGCATGCCTCGGCGGGATGAGGAACTGATGTCGGGTATGCTGGCGCTGTCTCTCAGCGCGGCGTATAGCGCCAGGTTGTTGGCGGATGCGTATTCTAGCAGCTTGTCCTGCGCGGCCTTGCCTATGCCGCGCGCGGGAACGTTCAGTATGCGCTCAAGGCTGATGGCGTCGTACGGATTCACAATCAGGCGGGCGTAGGCCAGCGCGTCGCGTATTTCCTTTCTGTCGTAGAAGCGCACGGCGCCGATGATGCGATAGGGTATTTTTTCGCGGCGGAACGCTTCTTCAAAAGAACGGCTCTGGGCGTTGGTACGGTAGAAAACCGCGAAATCTCCGAAATTGCGTTTTTCCTCGGAACACAGGCGCTCTATCTGCCGCGCCGTCCAGCGCGCCTCGTCCGCCTCCGTTGGCAGTTCCTCCACCAGCACAGGGCGGCCGGAAGGCTTGTCGGTGAAAAGCTGTTTGGGCTTGCGCCTTGTGTTATGCTCGATAAGATGGCCCGCCGCGGCCAGTATCTCCGGCGTGGAGCGGTAGTTCTGCTCGAGCGCCACCACCTTGGCGTCCTGAAAATCGTGCTCAAATTCCAGTATGTTGCGGATATCGGCCCCGCGCCAGGAGTAGATGGACTGGTCCGGGTCGCCCACCACGCAGACATTGCGGTGCTTGGCTGAAAGCGTTTTGGTGATTATG
>JAAYTX010000073.1 GCA_012523635.1 Elusimicrobiota bacterium | reverse complement strand
TTCTCGGCCCTGCGCGACGCCGCCATGCGGGACATGCGGTTGAGCGTGGTGCTGTCGCTGGGGCTTTCGCTGCTGGTGATATTCTTCGCGGCGGCTTTCCTTAAACAGGAGATAGTGCAGCCCATAGCCCGCCTGCGGGACCGCCTGCGCGACATCTCCGAGGGCGAGGGGGACCTCACCAGCCGCATGGACGACTCCTCCGCAGACGAACTGGGACAGCTCTCGTCCTACTTCAACAAGTTCATAGGCCAGATAGAGAAAATTGTGGCCCAGACCCGCGGTGCGGCCGAGCAGCTGGCCGCCGCCACCGAGCAGATAGCCTCCTCCACCAACCAGATATCCGACGGAGCGCAACAGCAGTCAGCCAGCTTCGAAGAGCTGTCCTCCTCGGTGCAGTCCAACGCCAACAACGCCAACCACGTCAATGAAATAACGCAGAACGCCTCGCGCAACGCGTCGCAGACCGGCGCCGACATGAGCACCCTGGCCGAGGCCATAAGCGGCATTGACCGCAGTTCCAAGCAGATAGCCGAGGCCGTGTCCATAATCACCGACATCGCCGACCAGACCAACCTGCTGGCGCTAAACGCCGCCATAGAGGCCGCCCGCGCCGGAGAACACGGCAAGGGCTTCGCCGTGGTGGCCGACGAAGTGCGCAAACTGGCCGAGAAAAGCGCCGTCTCCGCCAAGGAGATAACGGCCCTTCTCAAGGACAGCATACGCCAGGTATCGGACGGCGTGGCCATTTCCAAGGCCGCGGGCGGCAACCTGGGCAAGCTGGTGGAAGACATAAGCGGCATAGCCTCAGAGATACAGCTCATCTCCAACGCCACAAATGAGCAGGCCGCCGCGATGGAGCAGAACACCTCAATCACCGAGACCAACGCCTCCACCGCCGAGGAGCTGGCCGCCGCCGCCGAGCAGATGTCCTCGCACGCGCAGGCCCTGCACGACCTGGTGAGCCAGTTCAAGGTAAGCGCGGAACTGGCGGGAGCCGGACGCGCCATGCAGCAGCGCAATCCCGCTACGGCGCAGGCGGCGCACGGGACTCAGTCCCGCGCCAAGGCCCAGACCCGCCGCGAAGAGCCCAAGCTCAAGATAGGCTGACGCAGCCTAAACGCTTCACAGTGAAGGCCCGCGCTTCCCAGTGCGGGCCTTCTTGTAAGTCATGACGCGTAACTGGCGGGTGAAGCGGCCTATTTCATATAATGGACTGGGGTATGAGTCTGCCGTTTACCAGCATTCAAAGCAAGGAGAATTACAGCAACATGAAAAAGTTCATCTGTGCAGCAGTCCTGTCATGCGCCGCGCTTCCGGCGTCCGCCGCTGACTTCAACGTCAAAGCAATAAACAATTCGATGTCCGAGACCCAGGTCTCGCAGCCCGTGCTGGCCGTGAAGGACAGCGGCCTCACCGTCAAGCAGGCCGAGGCCATGCTGGCGGACGGCCTGCCCGAGGGCGGCTACGCCTACGACGTCCTGGCCACGCTGTTCAACAAGGGCGCGATGCCCGACAAGGCCGAACTGCTGGGCGTCTACAAAGGCTATTCCTTCTCTGAAGACGGCAAGGCCTTCCACACCTATCTGGCCACCGTCCAGTACCCCGACCAGGGCGAACTGTTCAAGGACTGCGTCAAAATCGCCCCGTTCAAGCACCTGCCCAAGAAAAACATAGAGGAGTGGCTTTCCAAAAAGATGGAAAAGAACGCCTTCGCCACCCCGCTGAAGAACACGCTCAAGACCGTGTATCCTTCGCTTTGGGACAAGGAAGCCGAACTGCGCGTGCGCAAATACGGCAACTACATCATCACCGCGGGAACGGCCCGCAATTTCTTCGGCATGCCGCGCGGCACCATGAGCTACTATTACGAGAAGGTGTCGCCCGCGCCAGCTCCGGCCCCGGCGCCGCAGCCCGCGCCCCAGCCGCAGGGGAAATAAGAGCTTCACGCCGGGCCCAGGACAGCGTTACGTAAAAGTTGCACAAAAAAGCCTGCACATGGGCCCCGGAGTTAGCTAAAATAGATGTGTGAAGCTTAAAAGCCGCGCTTACGCCGGCAAATTTAAGCAAAAATAAAGGAGAACACCACAATGACAAACAAGAAGGGTTTTACCCTAGTTGAGTTGGCCGTGGTTATCGTGATCATCGGCGTGCTGGCAGCCTTCGGCATCCCGAGGTTCCGCGAAGCCGTGGAGCGCTCAAAGTCCGGCGAAGCGTTCAGCTACCTGTCCGCCGTTCGCTCGGCCCAGGAACGCTACCATGCCCGCAAGGGTGCTTATGCCCACGTCAAGACCGACCTGGACATCAACTTCCCCGAGCCGAAGTACTTCTCCCTGTGGGAGATCACCGACAGCGAGGCGAACTGGGGCCTGACGCTCCAGCGCACCGGCAAGTCCGCCGGTTACGGCGCCTACACTGTGCTGTTCACCGAGCTGGGCTACAGCACGGACAGCAACATACCGGCCGTCATCAACGCGATGGCAGCCAACTAAGCAAAACTTCTGCAAACAGAAAAGGCGGCCTTCGGGCCGCCTTTTTTGTCGCCCCATAATCGGCTTCCACCAACAAATTACTCAAAAGTTACACAAGAAAAGCTAGGTTTTACCCCTCAATCAGGCTAGAATACAACCATAGGGCTTAAAATGTTCAGGCAAAGACAAATTTAAGCGCCTTAACAAGGAGACACAAAAATGACGAATAAAAAGGGTTTTACCCTCGTTGAGTTGGCCGTGGTTATCGTGATCATCGGCGTGCTGGCGGCCTTCGGCATCCCGAGGTTCCGCGAAGCCGTGGAGCGCTCAAAGTCCGGCGAAGCGTTCAGCTACCTGTCCGCCGTTCGCTCGGCCCAGGAACGCTACCATGCCCGCCAGGGTGCTTATGCCCACGTCAAGACCGACCTGGACATCAACTTCCCCGAGCCGAAGTACTTCTCCCTGTGGGAGATCACCGACACCGAGGCGAACTGGGGCCTGACGCTCCAGCGCACCGGCAAGTCCGCCGGCTACGGCGCCTACACTGTGCTGTTCACCGAGCTCGGTTACAGCACGGACAGCAACATACCGGCCGTCATCAACGCGATGGCAGCCAACTAAGCGAAACTTCCGCAAACAGAAAAGGCGGCCTTCGGGCCGCCTTTTTTGTTGCACTGAAACCCGCTTTACGCCTCCGCACGCTTGCGCCCGGCCCGCCGCATGATACAATAAACAGCCGGGGCCGCTTTACACATGAATCCAGTCCGCATCCGCAAACCCTTAATAGCCGCAGCCGCAGTGCTGGCTGGGCTTCTGTGCGCCCTGCTGGCGCTGGAGCTTGGCGTCAGGATCTGGGGGTTTGCCGCCGGGCAGGCGCGTGACAGGCGCAACGCGCTGGCGCTGTCCTCGCTTTCGGCGGTGCGCGTCCTGTGCATAGGCGATTCAATGACCTTCAACCAGTACCCGTCCTTTCTTGAGGACGCGCTGAACAAGGCCTCCCCTGGAAAAAGGTTCAGCGTGCTGGACGCGGGCCTGCCCGGGTCCGATTCCTGGGACGCACTTGCCGCCCTTCCTGGCCAGCTGGACAAGTACAGGCCTGACGTGGTGCTGGCCATGATTGGGGGAAGCGACACCCGCAACAGCCGCCCAGTCGCCCGCAACAGCGCGGAAAACGCGGGCCTGCCGCGCTCCCTGCGCATTGCGTGGCTGTGGCATTACGGCAGGCTGTTCCTATCCGGGGACATGAAGAATGGACAGCCGCATGACTGCGAAGACAGTTCCCCGGAAGGCGTGGAAAGACTGCTGGAGGCCGGGCGTAACGAAGCCGCGCTGGAATGCGGCAGGCGGCTGCTCTCGGCCAACCCGGCGGACAAGGACGCACTGTTCCTTATAATGCGCGCCCGCCAAAACAGCGGCGACCTTGATGCCGCGCTGGAGACCGGACGCCGCATACTCTCGCTTTACCCGAATTCAGGCGCGGCCTATGCCAGGGTTTGCGCGCTGGAGCTTTCCCGGCGCGACTGGCGCGGCTTCAAGGCCGCCTGCGACGGGCTGCTGGCCTCTTCGCCAGACGACGCCTCCGGCCCGCTTGCCTGCGCCGCCCACGCATACCGGATATTCGGGCAGCAGTCGCTTGCGTCAAAACTTTACAGCCAGGCCCTAAAAACCGCGCCGCACGCCCCTGCCGTCCTGCTTGAGACGGCCCGCTTCCGTCTGGAACGGGGGGAACTGGATGCGGCCCGCCCGCTGCTGGCGGAGGCCGCAGCCTCCGGCCTGGCCCCGTATGACGGGCAGGCCCGCGAACTGCTGCGCCGGGGTTCTGATTACGCCGGGGCGAAGCCGCGGCGGGACTACCCGCACCCGGAACGCGCGGCCGACGCGCAGTTGCTCCCGCGTCCCCCAAGGCCCGGAGATACCCCTTCCGGCGGTCCGCTTGGGCCAAAACTCTCCCTGCGGGCCGGAACCCCGGTATCGACTCCGCTTACAGAAGCCAACTATCTGGCCATATGGAAAATAGTTTCGGAGCGGAAAATTCCGCTTGTCGCGATGTCCTATCCGGGCCGCAGTGCCGAACCGCTGAAACGCCTCTTTGCAGGCAAAAGCGGAGTATATTTCGCCAGCAACGAGGACTTCGCCCGCCGCGCCGCGCGGAACGGCTATAACCGCTATTTCGTGGACCTCTACGCCGGGGATTTCGGGCACTGCACGCCGGAAGGCAACGCCGTGATAGCCTCTAACGCGGCCGCCGCAATTTTGAAACAGCTGTTCGTTCAATAAGGAGGGGGAGATGAAAAACAAAACGCAACCTATCATGCTGTGCGCGGCGGTTCTGGCTTCGGCTCTGTGGGCCGCGCCGCGCGCGGCGGCGTCCGAGAGCGCGCCTGCGGCGCCAGCCGCGCAAGCGCAGGCCCCGTCGGCAAACCTCAGGATAAGCTTCACCTTCAAGGTGGAGGGCGTGCAAGTATCCGGCAACATGGTGGCGCTCAACAACACAAAAGCCAGCTATCAGAAAGCGGTATTGCCCAAAAAGAGCGCTAAGAAAGACAAGGATGCCCCCGTCTATGGAACTATGGCGGAGTGCCTGCCCAGCCTGCTTGCGGGCCAGCCGGAGCAGGTGAAAATGTCCTGCCTGTTCCAGATGTCGGCGCCCAAACCGGGCGGAAAAGCAGGAGAGCTGGTGCGTTTTGAGCTGAACAGCGACTTCATGGCCAGGCCGGGGCAGGCCCTGCTGCTGGTGGACGAACCGGACAAGCGCCTGGAAGTGACGGTCTCGCGCCTGCCCTGAGAGCGGCGGGATTGCGGCGTATTATCGCCGGGCGCGCAATTGCGCTATAATTTAGGCGATGGCACCGCAAAAACCGGAGGAAAAACGCAGGTTCGGCCCCATGCCGGCGCTATGCGCGGCGGGCGCGCTGTTTTTCGCTCTGGCGCTTGGCTGGTTCCACTGGCGGGTGGTACGCGCCTCGTACCCGCAGGAATACCGCGAAAGCTCGATGCCGGCCGTCACCGCGCTGCTAATGCGCGGCGGCAACCCATACGACCTTGAGCACCAGCCCCAGTACACCACCAATTACGGGATAGGCTATCACTGGGCAGTGCTGCCGCTGGCGGCGTGGATGGGCCCGACGCTTACCGCCCACCGCATGGTTTCGGGACTGTTTATAGTATGCGCCTGCGCGCTTCTGGCAATAATCCTTTCCATGCGTTCCGTGCCGCCCATAGAGACGGCGCTTCTTGCGCTTGCGCTCTACGCCCAACTTCTGTTTTACGTACAACCGCTGGCAAGGCCCGACGGCCTGGGGTTCTTCCTGTTCCTGGCGTCGCTGTTCGCGGCGTGGGCATCGAAATTTTCCCCCGCTGGCCTTGCCGCCTGCGGAGCACTGGCCCTATTGGGGTTCTACACAAAAGCCTACTGCGCGGCAGGGGCGCTGTATGTCTTTATTTACTGCTTCCTTTATGTGAAGAAAATACGCGCCCTGCTGTTCGCCGCGCTTTTCGGGGCGGCGCTGGCGGGCACTGCCTGGCTGATGAAGGACGCCTATCCAGCCTATTTCAACAACACGGTGCTGGCGCAGGCGTCCGCCGCGCACTGGAGCTGGCGGCATCTGGCGAACCAGTTCCTGGTATTCCTGTACTTCAACAAATACCTGCTGGCGCTGTTCGCGGCCCCGTTCGCCCTGCAATGGTGGCGCAAACACACCTATTCAAAGGCCGCCGCGCCACAGACAGCGCAAGCCGCGCCGCAGCCCGCGCAAAGGCCGGATTTCTTCCTGTTCTGCTTCCTGGCCGGCTGCGTGCTGATAGCCGTGCGCTTCGGGGCGCACAACGGCGCGTGGATGACCTACTGGCTCCAGCTGCTCTCGCCGTTCCTTATAATACTGGCGGCGGGCGCGGCCAAGCGTTCGGGAATGGCGCTGGCCTGCGGCCTGCTGCTTGTAAACCTTTACAGCTGGCGCTTCTCGCTTCTTGAGCAGGACAACCCGGCCGGCTACGAACAGCGCTGGGCCGCATTGGCGGAACTGATGGAACAGGGGATGAAAACAGGCGACGTGCTGGCCGCGCCGCCGCTTGAATATTACGCGATGCGGGACGGCAAGAGCGTCCACTTTACCGGGCAGACAGTCTTCTTCACTCCGGCGGACCCGCCCAGGGCGCTGAAGGCCTTTTTCCTGCCGCGCGAGGCCATGCAGCGCAGGCTGGACGACTATATAAACTGGGTCAACGGCGCGCTGGCCCGCAGGGAATTTTCCATGGTGCTGCTCACGCGCCCGGATTCCGCCGGAATAGACCCGAAGATGGACAGGGATTACACTCAGGAGTACGAACTGCTTGAGGAGATGCCGCAGGCCAACCAGGCAGTCACGATAAGGGTTTACAAGCCGCGCCCGGGCCAGCCGCTTGCGGCGCGCACCACGCCGTTCAGGTCGGCTTTGGACGCCAGGCGGCGGGCCGCAACCGCCATAGCTCTGAGCCAATAGCAGCCGCCAGCATCATGGCCCCGCCCAGCAGTTTGGCGGAGGTCGCCTTCTCGCCGCCCAAAGTCCACGCAAAAAGCGCAGCGAACACCGGCTCCAGCGAAAATATCAGCGAAGCCTGCATGGGGGGAACGCGCTTCTGCCCCCAAAGCTGTATGAAGAACGCCCCAAGCGTCGGCAGCAGCGTGAGGAACAATACCGCGCCCCACCCGGCGGCGGAAGCCACGCCAAGCGGCGCGCCTATGGCCGCGCCAAGCGCAAAACAGAACAGCCCGGTAATCCAGAACTGGTGGAAGGCCAGCATGGCCACGTCGGGGCATTCCTGCGTGTAACGCCCGGCCATTATTATGTGCGCCGCCGAGCCGAATGCCGCGAACAGCGTCAGCGCGTCGCCCCGGTTGAAGCCCGACGGCCCGCCCGTCATCACCCACAGCCCGGCGAGGGCAAGCAGGACGCACATGTCGTTGAACAGGCCAAGCGCCTGCCGGAAAGCCAGCCGCAATATCAGCGGCACGAAAAGCACGAACAGCCCCGTTATGAAGCCCGAGCTTGAGGCGCTGGTGTAGGCCAGCCCCCACGTCTGCGTAACGCAGACAAGCGTCAGCCAGAAACCCAGCACCGCGCCCTGGCGCAGGCAGCCGCTCAGGTTTTTACGCACCGACGGGACCGCCAGCATGGCCAGCGCGGCCAGCGAAAAACGCCACCCCACCAGCGCAAGCGGGTGGGCGTGGGAAAGCGCGTCTTTTATGAAGATGAACGAGGCGCCCCACACAAGCGTGCAGAAGGCCAGCCCCGCCGCCGACAGCCCGCGCCCCTTCATTGGAAGCGCTGGCGCGAAAGCCTTTGCAGGCACGCAGGGTTGCACTGGGCCGAGACGTCGCCTTCCAGCAGTTTGCGGCGGTAGGCCTGCATGGCGGGGCCGTTCCACAGCTCCTCTATGGAATCATGCTCGATGTTGCCAAGCGGGTGGGGACAAAAGCATTCGGGGAAAACGTTCT
The DNA here is from genome assembly GCA_012523635.1 of Elusimicrobiota bacterium. GTDB lineage: Bacteria > Elusimicrobiota > Elusimicrobia > Elusimicrobiales > Elusimicrobiaceae > JAAYTX01. The sequence continues at coordinate 957 of JAAYTX010000073.1, read as the reverse complement.
TGGGGTTCACGTGGTCCTCGCGCAGGAGGTCCACGAAAAGCTGGCGCCACGGCATGCGGCAAAGCACCGGAGCGGGGGCCGGGATGGCCGGTTTCACGCGCTGTTCCGGCGCGGGCGGCTGCTTGTGCTCGTCCCACGGGCGCAGGGTGAACACCGTGCCGGGCACGGAACTCTGCACGCGTATGCCTGCCCTGTCGGCGGCCTGCGCGGTGCGCGCTATGGCGTCGCGCAGGGCCTGCAGTTCCTGCGGCGTGCCGTGCGTGAAAATGTCCTCGTCGCTTTTCTCGTTGAAAAGTATGGGCGCGAAATTTATCACCTCGAACTGATGCTCGACGGCGAAGGGCAGAAACTCCTCTATGTGCCCGGCGTTGGAGCGCATCACCACGGCATTGAGCTCCTTGCGCGGCGCGCGGCCCGCTTTTTTATTGGCTTCCTTTATGGCGGCCAGCGCCGAGAGCAGTTGTTCGTAGCGCGCGCCCCGGCGGATGTATTCGTAGGTGTCGCGGCGCGGGCTGTCTATGGACCAGATGAGGAACACCTCCGCCAGGGCGAACAGATCGGCGCGTTTTGCGTCTATCAGCAGGCCGTTGGTGTTTACGTATTTGCGCATGTCGGGGAAGCGTGCAGCGCGTTCAAGGCAGTCGTCCAGCCACGGCACCAGAAGCGGCTCTCCGCCCTGTATGTTCAGGTCGCGCAGATAGGGAAAAAGCGCGGAAAGCTTTTCCACGGCGGCGGCGGAAAGCTGGCCCGGCTTGTTGGCGCGGGAGCACATTATGCACTCGAGGTTGCAGAAGGTGTTGGCGGTGAACAGCAGGTTAAGCGGGCGCGAGCGCAGCTCCAGCGCCCCGCGCGCCGTCTCCTCCTTATTCAGCCTGAGGTTCTCCTCGAATACCGCCGTCATATCCCCTAAATTATACTTTAATCGCCGCGCGGTCTTTTTCACAGCGTAAACACCGC
>JAAYTX010000072.1 GCA_012523635.1 Elusimicrobiota bacterium | reverse complement strand
TGTTGCCTGCGCTGTTCCTGATTCTGTACTGCCAGGCGGCCAGCGCCGCCGCCCCGGAAGGCATGGCGGCCATTCCCGGAGGCCCGTTCCTTATGGGTTCGCCCCAGGGCCAGGGCCGCGCCGACGAGCACCCGCTTCACAAAGTGAATCTGAAGACCTTCTACATAGACAAAACCGAAGTGACAGTAGGCGACTACCGCGCCTATGCCGGAGACAAGACGCCGGACCAGCCATCCTGGTCAACCGACCAGCACCCGGTGCTGGGAGTGTCCTGGAAAAACGCGGTGGCCTACTGCAAAAGCAAGGGCAAGCGCCTGCCCACCGAGGCCGAATGGGAGAAGGCAGCGCGCGGTGGAAACAACAAGGTTTACTTCTTCGGCGACGCCCAGACCAAGCTGGACCGCTACTGCTGGTACAACGACAATTCCGGCGGAACCGCCCACCCGGTAGGCAAACTGGGAGCCAACCAGTACGGCCTGTATGACATGTGCGGCAATGCCTTTGAATGGACCGCCGACATATACGACGAGGATTATTACGCCAAAAGCCCGGCCTTCAACCCGACCGGGCCGGAGAACCCGCTGCTGCCAAAATCCGCCGCTTCCAAAAAAGCGGGGGCGCAAAAAACCCAGGTTAAAAAACTAAAGGTAGGCAGGCTTGGAAAAACCTCTGACGAAGCCGGAGCAAAAGCGGCAGCCGCCGAGCCCGCCCGCCCGCCAAAAGGCGAAGAAGAGCCGACGATGGGACTGAGCAACGAAAACCTGATGGTGGAAAACGGCGAAAGCCTGGACCCGAGTTCAATCAAGCAGCTGAACGCCAGCTTTGACGGAGGGGGGGCCTCGATAGCAGAGTCCACCGTTTATCCTTCGGCACGCGGCGGCTCGTGGCTGGCCGCGCCGGACATGCTGCGCATGGCCTCGCGCTCAGGCGACGAGCAGGCCGGAGGAGGCCTGGACATAGGATTCCGCTGCGCCAGGTAGCGTTTTTTGCCGCGTCCGCCGCCGCGCTGCGGCGCGCCGGGCGCGGACCGAGCGATGAAACTTCCCCGCATCCTGATACTACAGCTTCTGCTGGCCGCGCAGGCCGGGCCTCTTTTCGCGCAGGATTCCCTGCCCTCGGTCTATATCCCGCACAGAACGGATGTGCCGTATTCTTCTTATGACATGCGGGACGACTCAAAAACCCCGGCAGCGCGCACGCAGAACAACACGCTCGCCTCATGGGCATTTTCTGCGATGGCCTCGGCCGAGACGCGCCTGATGCCCCGCACCCCCGAACCTTTCTTCCGTTCAAGCGACGTATATGTGAACGTCAACGATGTCTGCTCCTTCACCCCGTCCGGCGACGCGCTGGACGGCACCGCCTACCTGCCCTACGCCCACAGGATGGCCGCGGCCTACATTTCCACCAAGCGGGCGCTGATGATGAATTCCGGAAACGATTCCACGCGCTACGTGCGCGAAATCTCCTTTCTGCCTGACCGGGCCTCGTATTCGGACAACAAAGCCATAAAGGAAATCATATACTCCACGGGCGCGGCAGTGGCCACCACCTTTTACTGGAAAACCGCCAGCTACAACTCCGCCAATTACGCCTATTACTGCTCCACGCCGACGTCGCCCAACGCTTCCGTGGCCCTGGTGGGCTGGAACGACAATTACGCCGCCACCAATTTCACGCAATCCCCTGGCGCCAACGGCGCGTGGCTGGCCCGCGCGGTCACCAGCAGCTACTCCTCCTCCACTTTCCACTCGACCGAGCAATTCGACGGCGGCTATTTCTGGATTTCCTACCGCGATGTTAACGTGGGCCAGAACAACTCGGCCTACACCGGCATGGCCACGGCCCGCCGCATGGACGGCGACGGCGCGGGCTACAACACCCCGCCGATGGGCTGGGTGGGGGAATACAGCAACGCCTCGGTGTGCAACGGGGCTTCGTCCTGCTGGGCTTCCAACTATTTCACCAACAGCACCGGCCATAATATAAGGCTTACGGCGGTTTCGTTCTACACGGCGCAGGACAGCATGACCTATCAGGCGATAGTCACTGCGGCATCCGACGGGGCGCAGTATCCGCTTGGCAACGGCAGCGCCCTCACCCGTCTGGCGGACCAGACAGGCGGCATTGCACGCGCTGGCTACCACACGGTAATGCTTTCACCCAGCGACCCCAACAACCTGCTCATAGCAAACGGCGGACACTTCAGCCTGGTCGTAGGGCTCTCGACCTCCGGCGTGGCGGCCCAATTGCCGTTCACCTACGCCATGGCAGGGTATACGGCGTCCTTTTCGCCTTCTACCGGCAAAAGCTTCGTGAAAGGTTCGGCAACAATCGGGGCCTGGTATGACACGGCGGGGGGCTATCCCTCCACCGCCGGCGCCGGATACTTCCCGCTGACCTATGCCTATATAGACAACCCCGACACATCGGCCCCTGTTCCCGGAGGCATAGTGCTTAACGGCCTTACGGCCGTGGACCGTTCCTCCACCAACTACAGCACGCAGCTCAGCTTCAACTGGCCCGCCTTTTCCGACCCGCAGACAGGCATAGACCACTACGAGTACGCCATAGGCTCCACGCCGTCTGGAACTGACATCGCCGACTGGACCGGCGGCCTGGGCTCCGGCACCACATACTACCAGCTTTCAGGCCTCTCGCTGACATACAACACCACCTACTACGTCCGCATACGGGCCATGAACACCGAGGGGCTGCTGTCTGTCGCCACGGGGACGCTGTCCGGCATAGTGGTTCTTGAACCGCCAGCCGCAATAGCGAACCTCGCCGGGAGCGCCGCGTCAAATTCCCGAGTGGACTGGACCTGGGACAGGGCCGCCCTCAACAACGGCTACAATATCTACGCGTCCAGCAACAGCGCGCTCATAGCGTATGCAGCCAGGAACACAGAAAGCTGGTCCCACAACATTTCCACACCCAACGGCATAAGCGGGATATACATAAAAACCCTGGGACTTGCCGGGGATTATGAAGCCGCTACAGTTTCTTCCGACGTCTACACGCTGGCCAACGCACCTGGCGACCCGTCTGGCTCGGCAACGGGCAGAAACTCGGCCTCGCTGTCGTGGGCCTCTGGCGGCAACGCTGCAGGCGCTTATTACCGGGTCGAGTATTCCACCTACTCAGGGTACGACAGTTCCACCTTTACGTCATACAATAATGAGCTTTCAGCCAGTCTGACCGGTCTTTCGGCCTTCACCACCTACTACGCCAGGGCGCAGGCCCGCAATTACGACGGGGTGGCCACGTCCAAAACCGCCTCGGCGGTGTTCCGCACCTGGGCGCCGGTGCCAGACCCGACCACCCCGGTAATAACGCCCACGGGGTCCAGCACGCTGGCCTGGAGCTGGAGCGAAAACTCCTATGCCGACACCTACAGGCTTTACTCCTCTCCCTCGAATACGCTTTTGCAGGAAATATCATCGGGCACCACTCACTGGACTGAAACCGGACTTTCACCCAACACCCAGTACACGCGCTACCTGCGGGTGGTAAACCAGTCCGGCTACAGTTCCTACAGCTATGTGGTGGCCACCACCTCGGCAGCCGCGCCCGGAGATTTCGGGATCAGCGCTTCGGCCCGCACGGTACTGCTGGCAGCGTGGACCTCCGGCGGAAACCCCTCAGGCACCAGCTACCGGGTGGAAGTCTCCACAAAAAACACTTTCGAAACGGCTTGCACGCAGGTCTCCACCGTCACGGCGCTCAGCGCCTATTTCAGCGCCCTAACACCCGGCGAGACCTACTACTCCAGGGCTTTCGGAATAGGACCTTCCAGTTCGCTAAGCGACCCTACGGCCACCGCCTCCCTGTCCATGCCGGGGCGGCCCAACGTCTCCTCGCTTTCCCCGAACAGCACTGACAACATGCAGACATCAAAGGCCATTGCCGTAACCGGGACCAATTTCGTCTCCGGCGATTACGCCGTTGCCCGCCGTTCCGGCCAGGCCGACAGGACGGCCGAGTCCACCACGGTCACGGGCGGCACCTCGGCCACAGCCTATTTCAAAACGCTGGGCATGGAAGCCGGGGCCTGGACAGTTTACATGCGCGACGCCGACGGAGTGGAATCAACGGCGACAGCGCAACTTACTGTCACGGACGCTTCGCAGACCGGGGCCCACAACCTTACGCATACCGATGCCGGGTCCTCCCGCGCCACAGTGACCACTGTGGGCGGCGGGGCGGTGGCCTCGGTTCCCGCCGGCATAACCCAGCTTGAGGATTCCGCTATTTACACCTCCTCCTCTCCGGTCAACAGCCCGCTGCTTGCCGACCCGGCGCAGATAAACGCCGCCACCCGCGCCCTTCCGGCCGGAACAGTGCTGCTCTCGGCGTCGCCGCTTGAGCTGGCCGCATATCTCGGGGGGGAACAGGTTACCTCGCGCTTCTCGTCGGCGGTGACGCTGCGCGTTAACTTCACGGACTCGGACCTGGACGGAGTCGTTGACGGGCAGTCCTGCGCAGCCGCCACGCTTTACGCCGTGGAGCTGGACACGCAGACCTCCACCTGGAAAGCGGTCAGCGGCTCCGCAGTAAACGTGTCCGGGCAGTATGTCACGGCACCCCTGTACCACTTCTCGGTATACGCGCTGGCCGGGGCCACCCCGTCCTCCAACCTGGAAGAAGCCAAATTTTATCCTAACCCATGGGAACCCGGCTCCGGCGGCTCGCACGACAGGGTTTACCTGCGCATGGCGGGCCTGCCGGCTGAAACCGAAGTCTACATCTATAACGTGGCAGGCGAGCTGGTGATTCACATACCGGCCACAAGCGCCTCTTATTATGACTGGGACGGACGCAACGGCTCGGGCGAGACTGTTGTCAGCGGCGTCTATTTCGCGCGGCTCAAGACGCCGTCGCAAAGCAAAACCATAAAGTTCGCCATACAAAGATGATAACCTCGCGCGCCGCCGCCCTTTCCTGCGCCGCCCTGCTGTGGGCGGCACCGGCGCTTGCCGCGTCCTACGCCGGCACCGCCAGCGGTTCGGTGCTAAAACTGCCGGCCGGCGCGCGCGCGGCGGCGCTGGGCGAGGCCTATGCCGCCGGTTCGGTCGGCGACCCGGCCTCCATTTACTACAACCCGGCCTCTCCGGCCGGGACACGCCTTGGCGCCTTCTCTTTCTCGCACGCGGCCTGGTTCCAATCCGTCACCTACGACCTGGCGGCATTCACCCTGCCTCTGGGTAAAAACGGCTCTTCCGGCACACTGATAGGCGGGGCGCAATATCTCAATTACGGCGACATCCAGTCCTTCGACAACACCGGAACGTCAGACGGTTCGTTTTCCCCGCACGATTTCGCGGGGGCGCTGGGCTGGGCCTACCAGTTCGAAAACCGGCTGGCCGTGGGCGCCATGGCCAAATATGTGAACAGCGTGATTACGCGCACGGCCTCGGCCTTCACTTTCGACCTGGGGGCGCGCTACCCGCTGGGCTACGGCTTTACGGCAGGCGCGGCCTACCAGAACGCCGCCGGCAGCCTGCGCTATGCGCGGGACTCGGCCCCGCTGCCGCGCCAGACCCGCCTGGGCCTTAAATGGGAAACCCCCATGTTCACCTTCTCCTCCGACATGTTGCTGAACTCCGACGGCAAAAACGCCGCCTCGCTGGGCGCGGAAGCCCGCCCGGTAAGCGTGGGCAACGTAGGGGTGGCGCTGCGTGCGGGCTACAACTCCAGAATTTCCGATACGCGGCAGGACAGCTCCTTCCCAGTCAGCATGGGCGCGGGCATACTGTCCCAGACCCTTAGCCTCGACTACGCTTTCGTGCCTTACGGGGACCTGGGCTCGGCGCACCTGATAACCGTCACGCTGCACTGGGACCAAAGCTCAGGCCCCTTCTCGTGGCTGCTGGGCGAGGATTCTCCCGCCCAGGAGCCCCAGCCCAAAAAGCAGCGCCCGCGCCTGAGCACCCCGCGCCAGACGCTTCAGCAGCAGGAGCAACAGCCGCAGCAGCAGCTGCGGCGCAAAAACCCTTTCGGCTCGGCCGACATTACAACCTGGGAGTGACAGCGACATGCCACTGGCCAAACGCATCTTCGGAGCCCTTCTTCTTCTTCTCAGCATTGCAGGACTGAGCTACCTGGGAAAAGGCGTCAGCCTGAGGCTTAACGCCGCCGCCCCGGTGTCCGCGCGCAAGGCGGGGCCGCCGCCGGCCTCGGCGCCGGACTCGGCACTCAACCCATGGGAACAACAGACGATACAGCGCCTTGCCGCCCTGCGCTACGCCCTTTACGCCTACAAATCCGAAAACGGCGGCTACCCGGACAATCTCGCCGCGCTGGTGCCGATATACCTGCCTGAAATCCCGCCCATAAAAACCGGCGAGAAGGAGCGCTTCTCGGCTGCGGTGCGCTATTCCTCAGGCGACACGCTCATCACCAACGCTGGCGGCTGGGCCTATGTCAACGACAGGCGCGACCCGGGGTTCGGCTCTGTCTTCATAAATTCATACGGACGCGACAGCGAGGGGGCGCAATGGTTCGCTCGGTGAGGGGGGCCGCAATCGGCTGGCTGCTGTTCCTGGTGCTGGCGGCCATACCGGCCTATTACGCGGCGGTGCACATCAGAAAGTTCTTTTCGGATGAGCCGCTCCAGAAGGTGGACGAGGAGTCCCGCCGGCTGCGCCAGGCGCGCATAGAGGAATATGTGCGCCGCAACCCCCAGCCCAAGGCCGCGCCCATAGAGGCTTTCAAGGAAGAGGAGGAAGCCAAACCGGACCCCATCCCGATAAAGTCGGCCGACGAGTTCGCCGACCTGCGCGCCCTCAACGACGCGCAGCGCAAAGCCATGACCCGCGAGCACCTTTCGCTTATAAAAGGCGCGATATACCAGTACCGCAACGAGCGCGGCAAATGCCCGGACAAGCTTGAGGACCTGGTGCCCGATTACCTGCTGGAAATGCCGCCCGCCCTGATACCGGGGCCGCTTGGCACCATAAGCAAGCACGTGTACAACGCCGCCGACGGCAAGATATCCATGGACGGCACCGGCGGCTGGAGCTACAACGTCGATTCCAAGGACCCGGATTACTGCGCCGTGCGCCCCAACTCCGCCACGTTCAAGGCGGCCCCGGGCGAAAGCCAGTGGCGCGCCGGAAACTGATTTCAAGGAGCATTATGGCCCAGAAAATAATGGTGGTGGAAGACGAGCAGGACCTGCGGGAACTGATTGTGAAGTCTCTTGAAAGCGCGGGTTACGTGACCGTGGCCTGCGACAACGGCAGGCAGGTGCTGCCGCTGCTGCGCGAGGAGAAGCCCGACCTGCTGCTGCTGGATATCATGCTGCCCGGCGTAGACGGCCTGCAGCTGGCCAAACAGATGGGCGAGGATGCAAAGCTTTCCCATGTGCCCACGCTGGCCGTGAGCGCGCTGGAGCATTCAAGGAAACAGCTGGAAACCCTGCCGCAGATGTGCGGCTTCATAAGCAAGCCGTTCTCGATGTCGGCCCTGCTGGGCCGCATACGCACGGTGCTGGGCCGCCGCTGAAAACCCGCCGGATAGGACTAAAGGCCCAGGCGCAAGGGTAACTTACGGCTCTTGCGCGCGGTACGCGCCTGCCCTTATAATTTATAGATTACGGCGATAAGCATTACGCGCCGTAGCGGAGAGAAACGATGAAGACCAAACGTATATACGGAATTTTATCGGCGCTGGCGCTGACGCTGTGCCTTGCAGCCACGGCACAGGCGCGGGTGCAGCTGCCCTCCACCGGCAAGGCCGCCGCGCAGATAAGCGCGCCCTCGCTGACCCCGACGGCGGTGCAGCCGTCCCCCAAAAAAGCCCGTCCGGCCCAATGGACGGTGATGGTCTATCTCAACGGCAACAGCAACCTCGCCCCCGACACCCTGCGCATCGTGGACGAGATGGAGCGCATAGGCTCAAGCGCAGACATGCAGCTGGTGGCCCACATCACCCGCAGGGGAGACCAGCTCCGCGAACCGGCCCCCTATGTGCAGACTGAATCGGGCCTGATAGTGCCCTCGCACCAGATTATAGAGCCCGACGACGTCACCGGGGGCACCTACCGCTACCACGTGCTCAAGGACAAGCTGGACGGCTCGGTGTCCTCAATGCCCCTGTACGCCGCCGGAGACCCCGGCAGTTCAGCCACGCTGCTTGATTTCGTGAAATGGGCCAAGGCCGCCTACCCGGCCCGGCATTACATGCTGATGATTTACGGCCACGGCGCCGGCATGATGGGCACCTCCGCAAGCGACGAGGCGGGCGGCGGCTCCAGCATGACCATACCGGACCTGGCCTTCGCGCTGCGCGGCGCGGGCGGTGTGGACGTGCTGTTCTTCTACTCGTGCCTGATGCAGATGGCCGAGGTTTCGGCCCGCCTGGACGGGGCGGCCAAGGTCATACTGGGCTCCGAGACTTCCATGCTGACCGGCGTGCCCTTTGAGAGCATGTTCCAGGCCGTACACGACAACCTTTCGCAGGACGCGCAGGGAGTGGGCGCGGCCATCTTCTCCGAAGTGGCCAACAACGACACACGCCTGGGCGGGACGGACCCGGTGTTCGCCCTTTCCGTGGTGAAGCCTTCCGGCATCAGGAAGGTCATACCGGCGCTTAACGCCTACGTGTCGGCAGTGATGAAGGCGCAGGACCTGGACTCGGCCCTTGCGGCGCGCGACAACGTG
>JAAYTX010000071.1 GCA_012523635.1 Elusimicrobiota bacterium | reverse complement strand
CTCCGTCCGCCAGCAGGGGAATCTGCAGTTCATAGTCCTGTATCTTGGCTACAGGCTGGCGGGACCTGGACGACAGAAGGTCGCTCTTAAGTCCGCCGTAGAAGTCGGAATCGTCGGAGGCGGCCATGCTTTCCGTGGAGGTGGACGGCGCCACCGCCACGGCCGCAGTACCCTGATACACCTGTTCCCCCTCTTCCGGTTCCTGGCGCACCCGCACATCCTCGGGAAGTATAAAATCGTCCAGCACCTTATCCTGGGCCGTTTCGGTCTCCGGCTGCTGGGCGGCGGGTTTTGCCGGTTTTTTCCCGAACCAGGAAAGAACCCGGCCTTTGGCGTCCGACATCAGGCCAGAAACAACGCTTGCCGCCGTGTGCGGGGCATTCATACCCGGCCTTTGCGCCTCTCTGTATGCGCCCTCAGAGCCGCCTGGATGTATGGACGAAGAAACCACTGCCGCGAACGAAGAAGCCGTGGCAGAGGCCGCCTCCGCCTGCTCCGCCAGCACCGGTGAAAGCCCCTCCTCCCTGGAAACCGAGAACAGGGGCTCCCCCTCCACCGAAGCCACTACGCCCCAATAGGCCAGATAAACATTAAGGCGGCTCCAGCCTTCCTGATTCAAAACCAGGTTTTTCAAAGCGGGGCCTGCGGCTTTGGCGAAGCGGGCCATATTAGCGCCCGGGCCAAGATTGGGAGCCTTTCCGTCTCGAAGCGAATTCAAATAACGCCCCAACGCCAGGTTTTTTTCGAATTCGGCGCGCAACAGGCGGACATTCCCGCTCAAAAAGCCCTTTCTGGTCACGAACGACACGGCATCCTCTATTTCTATGGAGCCCGGTTTAAGGTCCGGGCGGACGCGGCTGATTATCAGGCGCAGGCGTTTTTCGTTCAGCTTAAGATAGCGGTACGACACCGGCGGATAGGAATACTCGCCATTGGCCGGCTTGAGCGCCTCCAGATAGTGATACAGTACTGTCCACAAGTCGCTGGCGTCTATCATCATGGGCTTCGGCAGCGAGACGGCTGTGTCTATCTCCTTGCCGGTAGCCATGTCCGCCACGCTGTAAACGCCCGAATGCAGCGAAATCTGCGCGTCCTTGAAATAAACCCCCGGCAGGCGCAGGCCCACTTCGGCTATTATGCGCTTTCTGTCATTTTCGTCGAAAAGCGTAGCCGTGCGGCACACGTACTGGTTGAAATCCCTCCACCCCGTGACCGGGGCCCACTGGAGATTGTAGTCCTTGCCGACCATGCCGCTCACATAGCGCTTCAGCAGTTCATCCTTTTTTTCCTGGGAAAGCTTGGGAATGAACGCATAAGGCGAGGCGATTGTGCCGTCGGCCTGGATAAAAGCGGCCGCGGCCCGGCCATGAGACAGGACCGGCAGCAATATGGCGGCAAGCAGCAGAAACAGCTTCTTCATATTCCGAAAAAACACTCTCCGTCAGCCCATTAGGGGAAACGCGCTCCCCCCAGTGTTAAAAACTATAATAAAATACGTTGACGGCTTCCAGTACGCGTTTGGTGCGGCTGCCTGCCGATTGGAGAGGCTCATATAAAAAAGATAGCCGGACGCTGGGCGTTAAAACTGGCAGTTGCGCTGCTTTTGGCAGAGCTTACGCTGCGCCTGCTTGGCTATGTTTCGCTCAAAAGCGCCGCGCTGACGCGCCATGAAAGCGCCGGAGGCACGACAATACTCTGCGAAGGAGCCTCCTTTGTGTGGGGCGTCGGAGGCAGAAGTTTCCCCGAACAATTGCAGGAACGGCTGCAGAAGGCCGGGCCGGGCCGCGCTTTCCGTGTAATAAACAAAGGCGTGCCTGGCACCAATTCCGCGCAAATGCTGGCGACGCTGCCTGCACATCTCAAACAATACCGCCCGGACGCGCTGATAATCCTTACCGGTTACAACAACACCTGGAACAATGCCGCGGCGGCAGTCCCGACGACGGAATATCCGGCTTTCGGAGAACGGCTTTGGGGCTGGTCGTATATTTACCGCCTTGGCCGCCTACTATATAAAGGCCGGGAAAGGACATACAAATCGCCCGACAGCGAATGCGCCCTTAACAATGAATCATGGGTTTACAGGCAAATAAACGCAGATGAACTGGCGGAAGCCGGGCCATCCATTAATAAAACAGCAGCGCCGGAATGCGCTGAGGCATGGTCTCCTGAAAAACTGACAACGCAACAAAAAAATAAACTGTCCTCCATTTATAAAAACAAAACGAACCTACTGCTGAAATCCGGAAAAGCCGGAGAGGCGTTGTGCGCCGCCAAAGCGGCTTTCGAACTTGCCCCCTACGACGCGGACGCCGCCGCCCGCCTTGCGAGGCTGTACAGCAAATTCTCCCTTCACGAAAAAGCCCTGCGAACGCTTAAAGCAACGGAAGGATACGCGGCCTCTACGGCGCTTGCGCCGGCCTATGGCGAATATTACCATGCCAATGGCGACTACGCCTTGTCCGCCGAATACTATTCCAAGGCGCTCAAAACGCCTCAAGCCGCTTCAGCCTTCAACTATGCCGGCATGATTGCCGCCATGACTGCCGCAGGGCAGCGGCGACAGGCCATGTCAGAAGTAAAAAAGGCGGAAGCCATTTTCCCGGACTCGCACGAACTCGCCACCCTGAAATTACGCCTGCATGCGGAACTGCGCCAATACGACCAGGCCGCGCAACTTTTCGACGCCTTGAAAGAAAAACACCGCTTCCAGGCATATGCGTCTTACTTCGGGACCATGCTCAGGCTGGGAGAATATGCCAGGGCCGAAAAAGCGGCATCTGCGCCCGCACAGACTCCGGACGTGGAACCGCTTCTTTACCTTGCTCGGACTTATTCCGGTGCGGGGATGCCGTCCAGGGAAGAAAAAATGCTGCGCCTGGCCCTGGAGCGCAGTCCAGAAAACGCGGAAGCGCTGGTGATGCTCGGCAACCTTAAGGAAGCCGAGTGCGAACCAGGGGAAGCTGAAGCCCTGTATGGCAAAGCGCAGGCCTCAGCGCCGAAATATTGGGGCGGCTATTACGCCGCGGGAACCCTTAACCTGAAACGCGGGAATTTTAAAAAGGCGGCGGAGCTGATGGGGAAAGCGCTCGACTGCAACCCGCCAGACACGCTGGACCCGGACTTGCTCGGCTATTACTACCGCGAAGAACAGTACACGCCCCAAGCCGGACAGCCCAGAGCAATAGGCATTATCTATCCAGAGGAAAGCGTGCCGATGCTGACCCCGCTTGCAAAAACACTGCTGTCCCGCGCGCGCGCATACGCCTTCGGCGGCGAAACGGCAAAAGCCAGAACCGACTACATTCTAGTCCTCGAAAAAGAGCCGGCTTCTGACCGTTTCCATGAACTTGCCGGGCTTTATAAAAACCAAAACGAACGCGAAGGGCTTTTAAGTCTGGAAAACCGCATACCGGGCATCAGGACCAACCCCCAATACATCGCCTTCAAATGTTCGCTGCGACCGGACCAGTCCTGCCTAAGCCAGGTAAAAGAATCAGGCGACGGACTCAAGCGGGACCTTTCGCAGGCTGTCATGCTGGCGCGCAAAGCTGGCGTCAAGGCCATAATACTCAGTTCCTACCCGGAGCATTCGCCTGAACCCATCGCTCAGGCCGCACAGAATGCCGGAGCCTTTTACGCCGACATTGAAACAGCCTTCCGGAGCGTCTTCCGCACCCGCGCCGATTACATAGCCCGCGACAACACGCACTGCAACACCGCAGGCTATTCCGAAATGGCTGAAGTCTACGCCGGACTGCTTGCCGAACCCCTCGGCCTTAAAAGCGAAGGCCGCCCGCCTTTCGGCGGACGGCCCTGAGCTTAAAGAAAAACTTCCTTTAGCGGGACATCAGCTTGTCCATGGCGCCTTTGATGCCGTCGCGGACCGCCTTTACGGCCGCCGGATCCCAGTCCTTGGAATCGGCGCGCAGGAAGCTGGTCTTGTCCACGCGGTTGTCGAAACGGCCTATGGGCAGATGGAACTTCTTGCCGTGGGCCTCAACGGCGATGGTGCCGGGCTTGTCGCTGTGCTGTTCAAGCCAGTCCATGTCGTCGCAGCCGTAATCGTTAAGCATGACGTCCATCGGCACGCCGTGGTGCAGTATGGAACCCGGGTCGTTGGGGTTGGTCCTGGCCTGGTTCTTGCGGCGCGATTCCTCCGGCGTCACCCAGATGTAAAGGATAGAAGCTTTCTCTAGAATCTCCTTCGAGAAGATTCCAAGGGAATACTGGTAGCCGAAAGGCTTCTTGAGCGGCATGGAAGAGCCCTGGGGGCCTCCGCGGGCGGCTTCTATGACTATGGTCTTGCCCTCAAGGGTGGCAGGATAGTTCTCGTGCTTCTCGCGCAGCAGGTCGGCTGCTTCCTTTTCCAGTATGGCGCAGACTTTTTTGCGGACGTCTGCGGACAGCTTGGCGTAGCGCTCCGGCCCGCCGACGCTGAGCGCGGCCTTGTCCATGCGGACGTAAAGATGGTCGGCGGCGGACTTGGGCGAAACCTTCTTCTTGGTGAGCAGGTCGGCGTAGTCCTCGTTGATGAGGGCTATCAGCGTGCCCCAGTCTATGGGATTCATGAAGGGCTTGTCTGAGGACTTGAAGAAAATCCTGGTCTGGCCCAGCTTTTCCAGTTCGTCATCGATGCGGCGCATCATGTGCACGTACGGGAAATCGTCGAGCTGCACCGTATGCCCCATATGGAATTCGTTTGCGCAGGTTTCCGGGGTCTGATGCGCGAGGTAGCGCCTGACCTCTGATTTGCCCGAAGCGGGCAGAGCCAGCAGCAGCACTATATCCAGTGTCTTTTTCATTACAAACTCCTCCTCAAACGTGAAATAACCTCAAATCCGGCCCCTAGCATATCCTTTTGCCGCTGGCTTTGTCAAAGAGGTGGACCCTGTCCATGTCAAACCACAGGAACATGGCCTCCTCCGTCTTGAACAGGGCGGGCACGGTGGCCAAGAGGCGGGACTTGCCGCACTCCAGATACACGTTCTTGCGGTGGCCCAGCAGTTCAACCACCTCAACCTTGGCGCGCACCATGTCGCCGAGGTTCTTGTCCAGCTTGCGCTCCGTATACACGTCTTCCGGGCGCACGCCCAGCACCACGGCGTTGCGGTCAAATTCAGCACCTTCGCACAGCGGGAAGGGCACGCGCAGCTTCATGGCCTCGTTCTTGAAGTAGAGCAGTTCCCCCTCGGTCTCAAGCGAGCCGTCCATGAAGTTCATGGTGGGGCTGCCGATGAAGCCGGCCACGAAAATATTGTCCGGGCGGGAATAAACCTCTATTGGCGTTCCTATCTGCTGTATGTAGCCGGCATGCATCACGGCTATGCGCGAGGCCAGCGTCATGGCTTCCACCTGGTCGTGGGTGACATAGACCATGGTGGCCCCCAGTTTCTTGTGCAGCTTGGCAAGCTCCACGCGCATCTCCTCGCGCAGTTTCGCGTCCAGGTTGCTCAACGGCTCGTCGAAAAGGAACACCTTCGGCTTGCGCACGATGGCGCGCCCTATAGCAACGCGCTGGCGCTGCCCGCCAGAAAGCTGCCGAGGCTTGCGCTTGAGGAATTTCTGTATCTGCAGGGTGTTGGCGGCGTCCATCACGCGGGAATCTATCTCCTCCTGCGGCAGTTTGCGTATGCGCAGGCCGAAGCTCATGTTTTCCTCCACAGTCATGTGGGGATAAAGGGCATAGTCCTGGAACACCATGGCAAGCTGCCTGTCCCGGGGCGGCAGGTCGTTCACCACCTGCCCGTCTATGGCTATTTCGCCGCTGCTTATCTCCTCAAGCCCGGCCAGCATTCGCAAAAGGGTGCTTTTGCCGCAGCCTGAAGGCCCGACCAGAATAAGGAATTCCTTGTCCTGTATCTCAAGGTTCACCTTGTGCAGGACCTCGTTGTCGCCGTAGATTTTCTTTACGTTGCTGAAAGTAACTGAAGCCATGTTGTCACCCTTTCACACTGCCCAGAGTAAGGCCCGATACGAGCCATTTCGAGGAATACAGGAACACCATCAGCACCGGGATCGTGATAAGCACGGAACCGGCGGCGAACATGCCCCACTGCGTTATAAACTGGCCCTGCAGTTCGAAGAGGCCCAGCGTCCACGTATACTTGGCAGAATTGGAGAGTATCACCCGGGCCACCAGATACTCGTTCCACGCAGCCGTGAAATTGAACAGGAAGGCTATGGCAAGCGCAGGCGTGGACAGCGGAAGCACTATACGGTAAAAAGCGCCGAACTGCGTTGTGCCGTCCACCATCGCGGCCTCTTCAAGCGAACGCGGCACGGTGTCGTAATAGCCTTTCAGTATCCAGATGCTGAACGGGAGCGAAGACACGGAATAGGCTATGACCATGCCAAGATAGGTGTTGATAAGACCCAGCTTCATCACCATAAGGAATAAGGGCAGAAGCAGCATGCCCGCCGGAATCATCTGCGTGCCGAGCAGAAGTGTAAGCCCCAGCTTGTTGCCGGGGAAGCGAAAACGAGAAAAAGCGTAGCCGGCAGTGGAAGCCAGTATCACGCCTATCAGCGAGGTGGCCACTGTTATGATGAGCGAGTTCCACAGCCACAGCAGGAAATTGGTGTTTTTTATGACGCTGACATAGGACAGCAGCGTCGCCCCGTCCGGTATCAGCGCCAAATCAGTGGAGATAAGCCTGTTCCCGGGCCTCAGCGAGACGGAAATGATGCGCAACAGCGGATAAATGTTTATCACGCAGGCCAGTATCAGCGCGGCATGAACCGCGAAAATCCCCCATTTGAACCTTGGGGTGGAGCGCCGGAGCTCAGTCATACGCGGACTCCGTTCCCTTCGAGAATTTCAGCCACATCAGGGATATCACGGCCAGCAAAACGAAAATCACCAGCGCAAACGCGGCGCTGTAGCTGAAGCGGTTGAAGGTGAAGGCGGCCTTGTACAAAGCGGACACCAGTATGTCGGCCTCCTCTGTCCCGCCGGACTGTCCTGTGACCAGGTAAATCACGTTTATATTGTTGAAAGTCCACACAGTGCCAAGCGTTACAGCGGGGGCCAGCACTGGGCGAAGCAACGGAAGCGTGACATGCCGGAATTTCTGAAAGCGAGAGGCTCCGTCTATGGAGGCGGCCTCGTAATAGGATTTGGGGATTGATTGCAGGCCGCCCAGTATGACCACCATCATGAACGGGATGCCCAGCCAGACGTTTATGATGGTGCAGGTGAGAAACGCATGCTGGCTGAGCCACTGCACCTTGTGCATCCCCAGTTGCGCAAGCATCGGAAAGGCATCGGTGAGACGGCCTATCATTATGTTGATGAAGCCGTATTCAGAATGGAATTCGCCGCGCATGGCCAGCACCGCCACCACGCAGGGCATCGCCCACGGTATAACCAGCAGCGTCCTGTACAACCCGCGCAGACGTATCTCGTTGTTCAACAGCAGGGCCAGCGCAAGGCCGCCAGCCACGTGGAAGAACACGTTTACGACTGTCCACCACAAAGTCCTGCCCAAAAGCTGCCAGAAACTGACCTCTGACAACGGGGATTTGGTGAAAACGTCATAGAAATGCTCGAAATTAACAAATGGCAGATACCCGGTCTCCGACCACACTTTAAGCGTCGTAAGCTTCAAATCATGGAAAGCCAGGTACACTTCAAAGACCAGCGGATAGGCTATCAGCAACGCCAGACCGACGAAGCCTGGCATGATGAGCATATAAGGCAAGGCAAGCTTTTTATCCCCCTTGTAGCGGAAAAACGAGGAGAGCAGCGCCTCGGCCAGCAGGGAATAAAGATATATGTTTACAGCCTGCCCCACAGTAATGACCGGGCCCACGGCCACCAACACCAACAGCAGCACCGCGAAAGGAACGACGGACAGGACAGCCGGTAAAAACCAGGATTTTTTGGGAAAATTGAAATGAACGTAAAGATACGCCTCTATCCACAGCGTCACAAAGGCGACAAAGCCCACCATTTGCAGGACTTCAAGCAGGGAAAGCAATACCTGGCTGTTCACCGCATCATCTCCTGTATTTTGCCCTCGCAGTCTTTCTGCATGCGCCGCAGGCCGTCCTCGGGCGTCATCTTCTTCTGCGTTATGCCGCCTAGATAGTGCCTGCCGGAATCCCAGATTGCGCGCAGTTCCGTCAGCATCGGCATAGGGGAAGCCACCTGCATCTGCTCTATGGACCCCTTCAGCAACGCGTCGCGCTGAAGCTCCGGCGCGGCCGCAAGCCGCGACACAGAGGGTATCCTGTACAACTCGCGCGCCTGCCGCAATTGGTTTTCGTCACTGGTGAAGAAAACGGCAAGCTTTTTCGCGGTTTCCAGCTTCGCGCCTGAGAGCTTGCTGCTGAACATCATGTCCTTGCCGCCCACCATCGGGGAAGGCCAGCGCCCTGTGGAGGACATTTTCGGTATGCGCGCCGCGCCAAGATTATCGCCCATGCGGGACCTGTAGTCGGCCAGGGCCCAGTCGCCGTTTATAATGAAAGCCACCTTTTCTTCCTTGAACAGCGAATCCATGCAGTTGTAATCGCATTCCATGGGCACCAGCTTTCTGTCGTAGCGCAGCTCAAGGTAAAACTTTACCGCCGCCAGCATGGCCGGAGTATCCAGCGTAGGATTGTTCCCGTCCAGCGGCCAGCCGCCGAATGCCGTAAGCCAGGGAATGAGCCAGTAAGGCTCGTTCATGTCGTAAGCAAGGCAGTAAGAGAGGTTTTTGCCGCGCACCAGCCCGGGACAGACCTTGAACAATTCCTCGGTGCTTTGCGGAGCCTGCGGCGCGAGCTTCTTGTTGTACAGCAACATCAGGTGGTTGCCCACGCTTGTCGGCACGCCCCAGATTTTACCGTCCATGGTGACCGGGCCCAGCGCCTGCTTTGAATACTGGGAAAAATCAAAAAGCCCGTCCAGCGGCAGTATGAAGCCTGAGACGGCGAAAACGCCCGCCATGTCCGGCGGCCCTATTATGATGTCCGGCGGAGAACCCGCTATGGAAGCGGTCTGGAACTGCTGGCGCAGGTCCTCGGTATGGTAGTGGACGCGCTGTATGCTGAGGTTTTCGTTGCCGGGCTGTTTTTTGAATTCGTTGAGTATTGAATCAAGGAAAGGCGCCACCAGGGCGTCTTCCTGTTCCCAGACCACAAGCGTGTTGGCGTCGTTTTTCTGCCCGGGCGGCCTGAGACAGGCCACCCCCGCCAGCGAAGCGGCTAAAAGCAGAAAAAGCGCCCGGTATTTTTTCACAATACCCATTGTATTAAGAAAACCCCCGTTTCGGCACGGCAAAAAACAGCTGTCCCCGACTTATTTCCCGGACGCGCTTTTTTCAATGGCCGAGGCGAAGCCTTCCGCCATCACCCTGTTGCCTGCGGCATTGAAATGGGAGCCGTCCAAAGCCAGATAATCGGTGCGGCTGCCATAGCGAGCCGCCAGCATGGCCGGCACATCGACAAAGGGAATGCCGGCCTGTTCCGCCGCGGCAGCAGGCTGCATGAACTCTATGCCGGGATAAGAGCCGGTTATAAGGACT
>JAAYTX010000070.1 GCA_012523635.1 Elusimicrobiota bacterium | reverse complement strand
AGGACGACGACGTCGGTCGTTTCGCCGACAGGGAATTGTACGGCTCTTTTTATACCTGGACGGGCTCTTTTGCCTATACCAGCGGGGAATTGGTCCGGATGGTGCGCGAAATGCGCCGCATATGGGGCCGCTATCCCTCGATGCGCCGTTATACGGCGGAGCAGCCAATATAGGGGTTTGCATGGACGAGACCACTGAAGTCAAAGTGCTGGACAAGGGATTTGTGCGGCTTATCGGCCTGCTGGGCGGAGACCAGCGGGTGGTGCAGGCCGCGCGGGTCACATACGGCTCGCAGTCCACTTCAGAGGACAGGGACAAGAAACTCATCGCCTATCTGCTGCGCAACGCGCATTTTTCCCCGTTCGAGCACAGCGTGTTCCAGTTCCACGTCAAATGCCCGCTTTTCGTGGCCAGGCAGTGGATGCGCCACCGCTGGTCTTCGTTCAACGAGGTGAGCGCCCGGTATACCGAGATGCCCGAGGAGGTTTACCAGCCGCAGGCGTTCCGGGTGCAGGATTTGAAGAACAAGCAGGGGTCTGTCGCGGCCTCCTCGCTGGACCAGCAGACGGCGCTGGATGAGTACAGGCGCGCCATGGAAGCCAGCCGCGGCGCCTATGAGAAGCTGTTGTCCATGGGCGTGGCGCGTGAAATGGCCAGGCTGGCCCTGCCCACTTCGCAGTACACGCAGTATTACTGGACGGTGAATGCGCGCAGCCTGATGAATTTCCTGGCTTTGCGCATGGACGAGCACGCGCAGTTCGAGATGCGCGAGTATGCCGGTGCCATATCGGGGATGTTCGCTAAAGCCATGCCGTGGACTTACGAGGCGTTTTGCGGAAATTTCACTGAAAAAGGGAGCCTTTCAAAGTGTCTTCATTTCTGAAGCTGACCGTGCTGTCTGCCGTTTTGGCGTTGCCGCTGGGAATTTGCGGCGCGCGGCCGTGCCTCGCGCAGGACGAGGCCGACGTTTCCGACGGACGCGAGCCTGTGGAGCCCGCCATGGACGAATACAAAGTGTCTCCGCCTCTGGGCCTTCCGGAAGGCGCCGCGGAAGCCGCGGCCGCCGCCAAGGAACAGGCCGAGCAGCAGTCGGAGCAGGCGGAGGCGCCAGCTGCTCCCGACTCTGAAATTATCGATGAGGGCAATCCGGCCCCGGAGCCCGAGCCGGAGCCTGTCTCAGCCAAAGCTGCCAAGAAGGCGAAGAAAGGCAAGCCGGCTCGCGCGGCCCGCAAGGCCCGCATGCCCGGCGTCACCAGCGACGTGAAGGTGGACGCGGCAGGCCCGGAAGATGACGCAGAAGCCAAAGCCCGCCGCGTTCAGGAGGCGCTGACGCACCTGGCTTACGGGACTGTCCCGGAGCCCGCTCCCGATGCGTATGCGACTTTTTCCGGCACCATCACTTTCGAGGGGCTGGAGGATATAGTCTCTCCGCGCGACGGCAGGCTGGTTATCACCATCAGTTCCGGAGAATGGGTGGCGGCAGGGGACATGATAGGCTTCGTGACCTCTCCGGAATTGGCGGCCATCATGGCTTACACCCCGCAGGAACAGCGCCTTACTGCGGCGCAGCGCTGGAAACAGGTTTACGGCGCCGAAGTGATTAAAGCCCCCAAGCGTTCGCTGGTGGTGCAGATCTACAGGCGCGACAAAAGCATAGTCAAGAAAGGCGACCTGCTGTTTTCGCTCGCTGACGAGGCCTATCTGGTCGGCAGTTCCAAAGGAGACCCGAATGAGGTGTTTTCTCCGGGCATGCGCGCCGAAATGCGTCTGCGCGGCGTCGCCGGCTCGCCTGTAATACCCGGCATCTTGCAGGAGTCTTATCAGGCCGAGGCCGCCCGTTCCTCAGACCCTTTGGCCGACGAGCTGAAGGAATCCTCTGTGAATCGTCCGTATTCTCTTCGCATACAGATTCCCGGACGGGCAGCGGCACTGGTAAAGCCCGGCTCCATATATGACGGCTATATAACCATGCGCAACAACCCTACCGGACCCGTGATACCGGCCAGGTCTTTGGTTAACAGAAACGGAAGGACCTATTTGATTACCATGAGCGAAGTGTCGGTGATGGGGCAGACAAACGATACCGTGCAGCTTGACGTCGCTCCATGGCCTGGCACGACCTATATTTTCCCCGAGACCATAGCCGGGTATTCCATGAAGCGCCAGGCGCAATCCGCAGCCAAGAATATCAAACCGGTTCCCGGCAAAACGGCTAAGCCCGCCGCTGTTGCCGCGCCAGCTTCCGCACCTGCGTCTGCCGCTTCCGCTGCCACTCTAACCGAGGCTGAAGTGGTTTCCGTGAATGTTGACGAGGCCGCGCCTGCGCAAAAAACCAAGAAGGCCGCGCCGAAGGCCAAAGCCGCCAAGGCAAAGGCTGCGTCAAAGAAGAAAGCGGCCCGTAATGCCAAGGCTCTCAAGGCCATGAAGACCGCCAAGTCGGCAAAGGCCAAGCAGGACGCTGCCAATCCCGCAGCGCAGAAAAGCACTGTGCCCCCGGACGACTTCTCCGGAGGCCTTGAGCCCATGCCGTCGCTGCCTCCGGCAACTACCGGGGCCGCGCGCTCAAAATAGAGGCAAGAGCCGACATGGAAAAAAATAAAACCTGCTCTTCCGGCGCCGAACTGCGTTTCGCCAGCTTCCTGTTCGCCAAGCTTGACCCGGCGTTCAAGAGCATGCTGTCCAACGAAAAAATCGCCCTGAAGCAGGAGCTGGAAAATCTTATAGCGGCCCGCCAGGACCAGCTGTTCCTGCGTACTTATTCGCTAAGCGGCCTGCGCGCCGAATACGACGTCCTGTTCTGGCTTATAGCCTGCGATGTGGACACTGTCCAGCGGGTCTGGGGGCAGATAAGCACCACCGGCGTGGGGCGCTATCTCCGGCCGGCGAAGTCTTTCGTCGGCATCTACCATCTGTCCGAGCATCCGCCCAAGAAAGAGCAGGACGGCGGTTCCTGCGTGCCGCGCCACCTTTTCGGAAAGTACAAGTACATGCTGCTTCACCCGCTGGTGCGTTCGCATACCTGGTATGAGATTTCGGAAGGGGAGCGGCAGAAGTTCCTGGGAGAGCGCCAGGAGGTGCTGGCCAAGTACGGTTCGGTGATAGAGCATACGTTCTGCTCCTGCGGACTGGACGACCAGGAACATATAGTGGTGCGCGAATCCGGCAGCCTGGAAGACCTGGCTAACGCCTCCAGGGAACTGCGCGAACAGCGCATCAAGATGTTCACCCAGCAGGATACGCCCTACCTGTTTTGCGTAGGGCGCGACCTCAGGGACATTCTCGACAGCATAGGCTGACAGGGGGCTGACATGAGAGTATTGGGAATAGTGATGGCCGGCGGCAAGGGCGAACGCCTGTATCCGCTCACCAAGGAACGCTCCAAGCCCGCAGTCCCGTTCGGTGGTAAATACCGGATAGTGGACTTCGTGCTTTCCAACTTCGTCAATTCCGGCATCTTCTCGGTTTACGTGCTGGTGCAGTACATGTCCCAGTCGCTTATCGAGTATCTGCGCCTGAGCTGGAAGACCGGCGGCATCACCAAGGACCATTTCATAACCGTTGTGCCCCCGCAGATGCGCCTTGGCGAGGTGTGGTACCGCGGCACCGCCGATGCTGTGCGTCAGAACATCAACCTTGTCACCGACTTCGCGCCCGACCTGGTGGCCATCTTCGGCGCCGACCACATCTACCGCATGGACATAGCGCAGATGATAAAGTTTCATCAGGAAACTAAGGCCGACGTCACCATTTCGGCGCTGAAAGTGCCGCTGAAGGACGCCTCTTCTTTCGGGATAGTCAATGTCGACGCCCGCAACCGCATAATGAGCTTCGACGAAAAGCCCGCGCATCCAAAGCCCATGCCTTCGGACCCCAAGAGCTGCTACGTCTCCATGGGCAACTACATCTTCAATTACGACGTGCTGGTGAAGGTGCTTTACGAGGAGAACGCGGGCAAGCCCGGCCTTGATTTCGGCAAGAACATCCTGCCGGCGATGTGCAAGCGCTACCGCGTATTCGCCTACGACTTCCCCTGCCAGCGCCTGCCCGGCATAAAGCGCTATGAGGAGGAAGGCTACTGGCGCGATGTGGGAACCATGGAAAGCTACTGGCAGTCCAACCTGGACCTGCTGGGGGCCAAGCCCAAGCTCAATCTCAACAACCCGCAGTGGCAGATACACTCCGCCAGCTATAACTCGCCGCCGGCCAAGTATCTCTGCGCCGACCTGCAGGATTCCCTGGTCAGCGACGGCTGCGTCATAGAAAACTCCATGGTGAAGCGCAGCATACTGGGGCGCGGCGTCATAGTGCACGGCAAATGCGAGCTGGAGGACTGCGTCATCATGGATTCCTGCGAGATCAAGTCCGGCTCGAAACTGAAAAAGGTCATCATGGACCGCTTCAACGTCATCAGCCCGGACACCACCATAGGGCACAATCCGGACGAGGACGCGCACAGGCACTACATAGACCCGTCGGGCATAGTCATTATTCCGCGCGGGCGCACCAAGTTCGACTGAGGGGCCGATGGCCAGGCGCTACGTCTGTATTCACGGGCATTTTTATCAGCCGCCGCGCGAGTCGCCGCATTTCGGCTACGTGCCGCGCGAGGCTTCCGCCGCGCCTTATCCGGATTGGAACCGCCGCATAGCCGACGAATGCTACGGGCCGCTGGCGGCTGTGCCCTTCCAGGGCCCGCGCGGGCGGCGCTGGCAGGCGTTTGAAAACCTCTATTCCCTGATAAGCTTCAACTTCGGCCCGACGCTTCTGTCCTGGCTGGAGAAAACGCATCCACAGCTTTATATGGCCGTGCTGGAGGCCGACAAGACTTCGGCCAAGGCGCGTTCCGGCCACGGCAATGCGCTGGCGCAGGCTTATAACCATGTTATACTGCCGCTGGCCTCATTGCGGGACAAGCGCACCCAGGTCAGGTGGGGGCTGGAGGATTTCAGGCTGCGCTTCAAGCGCGACGCCCAAGCCATGTGGCTGGCAGAAACGGCTGTGGACGGCCAGACCCTTGAGGTGTTGTGCGAGAACGGCCTGCGCTTTGCGGTGCTGGCTCCGTCCCAGGCCCGGCGCGTGCGCGCCATAGGCTCAGGCAAATGGGAGCCGGTAAATGAGACCACGCTGGACACCACTGTTCCTTACAGGTGGTTTTCCAAGGAACAGCCGGGCCGGTATATAGACCTTTTCTTCTACTCGCGTTCACTTGAGACAGCGGCCAACGCCAAAACCCTTTTTGAAAGCGAGCAGGTTTTTTTCTCCGGCATCGAGTCCTGTTTCAAGCGCGACTACGCCGGGAACCAGCTTGCGCACCTTGCCTCCGACGGAGAGGTTTACGGCCATCACCATAAGGAGGCCGGCTTCCAGCTTGAGCGGGTGCTTCGCCGCATCCAGAAAGAGGGCCTTGCCAAAGCCACCAATTACGGTGAGTTCCTTGAGATTTGTCCGCCTCAGCTGGAGGCTGAAATCGCCGAGCCTTCCTCCTGGAGCTGCCCGCACGGCGTGGGCCGATGGAGCGAGGACTGTGGTTGCCGCATAGACGAAAATACCGCGCAGAACTGGCGCAAGCCCCTGAGGGGTGCGCTGAATGTGCTGGCCGACGGTCTTGACGCCCTGTATCAGGACAGCGGAGCCAAATTCTTCAAGGAGCCCTGGAAGGCAAGGGACGATTATGCCGCCTGCCTGGGGGCCGACCGCATGGCCCGCCTGCGCGGCTTTCTGGAAAAGCACGCAGTGCGCCCGCTGCATGGCGCGGAACAGGGCGCGGCTCTGCGCCTGCTGGAAATGCAACGCCAGCGCCTTCTGATGTTCACAAGCTGCGGCTGGTTTTTTGACGAGATATCCGGCCTTGAGCCGGTGCAGGCGCTTAGAAGTGCTGGACGGGCTCTGGAGCTTTCCGGCCTGGCCGATGCGCGTCTGGGCATGGACTTCCTGAACCTGCTGGAACAATGTCCCTCCAATATAAAAAAATACGGCACCGGCGCCGGCGTGTACAACGCGCTTGCCAGGCCTTCGCGCAGCGCGTTTCTGCATTCGGCGGTTTCATTCTGCGCGGCCAGGGCGCTTACGCGCGGCCTGCCTTTTGCGGACCGCGGATACTTCCATTTCAAGGTTATGGAGATGGAGCATTTCGTGTCTGCGGCAACTTCGGTGGACGCTTCATATCTGCATGCCGAGCGCGCCGATACTCTGGAACAGAAGTTTTTCTCGGTTTTCGTACTGAGGCCGCTTTCCGGCTCCGGGTTCGATTGTTTCGCGCGGGAATGCCTGTCCCGCGCCGAGCACGACGCCATGCTGGAGGGCCTGCGCAAGTACGCTCCTTCTGCGGCGTCCGAGTCTCCTGCGGCGCTGTTCACTATTCAGCTGGCATACGAGCATTTCGCGCCGGAACAGTCCCTGCTGGACAGCGATGGCGCGGCGGCGGCATTCCTGCCCGGAGCTTCAAGGCAGGATTCCGGCAAGGCCGTCCTGCAATGGCTGCAAGTGCTGCGCACGGCCAATTATGGCGGGGAACTGCTTTCGCAGGCTGTGCTGGACGCTTTATCCGCGTTTGCCGCGGTTTCGCCTCTGGCGCAGGCGCCCTTTGTGTGGGAACTGCGCACGCTTTGCGCCGCGAGGCTGTCGCTGGCGCTTGAAAGCCGCAGCCCGCAGAAGCTGGAGCAGATTGTGAAATGGGTCGCGTTCCTGCGCATGCATGCCATTCCCTGCTGGGAATTCAATCTGGCGCTTGCGGCGTTCCTGCGCTTGAATGCCGACACGGCCATAGAGCCGGTTTTCGCTCAAACACTTAAAACCCTGGAGGCCGCTCTGGGGCTGGACAGGAACGTCAATGATAACAAGAAAAATCAAGTTGCGTGACCACGAACAGCTGGTGCGCGCCTTCGGCGTGCAGGACAGCCGTCTGCGCGAACTGGAGCGCGACCTGAAGGTGGATTTTTTCGTGCGCCACGAGGCCGGGGACGGCGGAGTGGAGGTTTCCATAAGAGGCTCAAATTCCCGCGTGGACAAGGCGCTGGCGGCGATACGCCAGTCGCTGGGAGAGGAGACCCCGCCAGCTAAAAGCGTGGTGAAGCCAATAGTGGACGGAGTTCTTTTCCGCCCCCAGCGCGGAAAGGCCGTGGCCGCGCGTTCGCAGCGCCAGGCTGAGTACGTCGAGGCGATATTCTCTAAGGATTTGGTTTTCGGCATAGGGCCTGCCGGAACCGGCAAGACCTATCTTGCCGTGGCGGCAGCCCTGCGCGCTCTTGAAATAGGGCTGATAGAGAAAATAGTGCTTACCCGCCCCATAGTGGAGGCGGGGGAAAACCTGGGCTATCTGCCTGGCGACCTTTACGAGAAAGTCCATCCTTATCTTATGCCGCTTTACGATGCATTCGGGGCGCTGGTGGGGCACGAGGAGTTCCGCGACCTGCGCACCGACGGCGTGGTGGAAATAGTGCCGCTGGCCTATATGCGCGGGCGCACGCTTGAGAACGCCTTCATGATTCTGGACGAGGCGCAGAACACCGTGCCCGAGCAGATGAAGATGTTTCTTACCCGCATGGGGATGGGCTCGCGCATGATAGTGAACGGAGACATCACGCAGGTGGACCTCAAGGACAAGAAGCGCTGCGGCCTTGCGCTGGCCGAGGATATTCTGGGGACTTCGCCCAACGTGCGTTTTGTGAAGTTCGGCAAGGAAGACGTGGTGCGCCACCCGTTGGTGCGCGAGATACTGCATTCATACGAGAAATGGGAAAGCCGGGGCTACTGAGAATGAAGGTGAACATTTTCCGGCTGGTTCGTCCGCGCAAATGCAGGCTGCCGTCCGGCGCGCTGGTTTCGCGCGCTGTGGGGCTTGCGCTGGGCCGCGCGGCGCGAGGGCGCGAGGTGAACGTTATTTTCTGCGGCGCGGCTAAAATAATTTCGCTTAACCGAGATTTTTTGGGCAAAAACCGCATCACCGATGTAATAGCCTTCGGCTACTCCGGCGAAGCCGCCGGGGCCGGGCTGCCGTGCGGCGATATCTACGTCTGCGTGCCGCAGGGCGAGCGTCAAGCCGCCGCCTACGGCAACAGCGGGCAGGAAGAGCTGCTCACCCTTTGCGTGCACGGCGCGCTGCACCTGTCTGGAATGGACGACGCCACTCCCGCGCAGCGCGCCGCCATGGACAGGGCCGCCCAGCGCGTGATAGCAAAAGCCCGCGCCTAGCGCGGCAGATAAAAGGTCTTGATTTTGCCGCGTTTAAGGCGTATGTAGGAAGGAATTCCGCCGTAGCCCCTGAACAATCCCGTATCGATGCCGATCAGCGCCCCGTTTTTAAGCGAGACTATCTTGTTCAGCGGCGTATGCCCCACGATTTGCAGCAGACCCGGAGCGGATGGGGCGTCGCTCAGGTTCCTGAAATCTTCCCAGAAGATGCCGCCCGTGCGGTGCCGCCCGCCGCGCGACTTGCCGATATTGAATATCGGGTGCGAAAAATCGTTTTCGGCGGCGGCCGTTTTAAGCAGTTGGTTCAGCAGCACGGCGTAGGCCACCGGGCTTGGCGGCTGGGTTCCAAGCGCCTTGTTTAGCTCCTTCATGACGTCCGGCATCAGCCCGGCGTGAGTGAAAAGGTAGTCCTGGTCGGCGAAGGCGGCGGTGACTTTTCCGGCGGCGATGTCCGACACCAGGCGCTTGCGGTAGTGCTCGGCGTCGTGCATCTGCAGCGTGGTAAGGCAGAAATTTCGCTTTATCAGTTCCAGCTCGTGGTTGCCCAGCAGGCGTATGACTTTGCCTCCGTGGCGCGGTGCCTCGTTTTGCAGGCGGGCCAGCAGTTCGTTGGTTTCGTGGCAGCGTGGGCCGCGGTCCACCACATCACCTATCTGCAACAGTGTCATGCTTCCGCCGGCCCAGCGTCCGCGTGAGTTGATCAGCCCGGCGTAATGCAGCACGCGGTAAAGCCCTTCCAGTTCCCCATGAACGTCGCCAACGGCTATTAGTGTGCCGCTTTTGCGGGCCCCACGTCTTTGCGCGGCCTTTGCGCCGGAATGGTGTTCCGGGGTCTGTTTAGGATGCGGGGTTGAGTTTTCGGGAATCATGTCGATATCTAAACTGTAGCAATAAGGGCTTTGAGGCTTCAACAATTCAGCGGCGGACTGACATTTTTTGTTATATTTACCATTAACAATATGCATAACATTGACGATAACAGCCAGAATTTCCTTGAGAAAGCCGGCCTGCGCTTCGCCGCGCTGACGGCCAAGTGGTTTCCAGACGCTTTTGTGTTCGCCTTGCTGGGGATAATGGTCACCTTCCTGCTGGGTTTTGCCATAGGCGCTTCGCCGCTGGACATGGCCGTGCAGGGGGGAAAGGCCTTCTGGTCGCTGGTGCCGTTCACGATGCAGATGGCCATGGTGATTATAGGCGGCTACGTGGTGGCTTCGGCTCCGCCCGTCTATCATGTAATGCAAAAGCTGGCCCGCATCCCCAAAACGCCCAGGATGGCGGTGGCTTTCGTGGCCTTGTTTTCCATGCTCACTTCACTGCTCTCATGGGGCTTCAGCCTGATATTCAGCGGGCTGCTGGTGCGCGAACTTGCCCGCCGCGTCAAGGGCATGGATTACCGCGCAGCCGGTGCCGCCGCCTATCTCGGGCTTGGGGCAGTGTGGGCGTTCGGGCTGTCGTCATCGGCCGCGCTGCTCATGGCCACGCCCAGCGCCATACCACAGGCGCTTT
>JAAYTX010000069.1 GCA_012523635.1 Elusimicrobiota bacterium | reverse complement strand
GAGGTCAAAATGCACGAACTTTCCGTCGGAGTTTTGCACAATGAGCTGACCAAAAGCGGCGCTGGTTCGGGTGGCGGAAAGGTCGTATTTAGGGGGGACGGTTTTGCCAAACGGCAGGGGGTAAAACCCACTCTAAACAAAAACTGCCACCGAAGTTCGGTAGCAGAATTTGCGTATAAGTGGCGGGGACGACAACCCGCAAATACGGCGGATTCATTCGCTTCCGAGCCTGCGAAAACCGATTTTCCCTATAGCGGATTGCCAATATTGCCCGCTTTCAGCCTGCTTTGCGGTCTTGAAATTGGCCTCATCGCCAACGGAGAAAGATTGCTTGAGGAAACCGTCGAACGCTTTAACCTGCCGGAGCTGCCCTATCAATTCGCCAAAGTTCAAATCCTGCCGTCTTACAGAACGGCGGGATTAGAACTGGCTATTTCGTAATTTTAGGGTCGGAATCCGAGGACTTTTTTCCACCTTTTTATCGAGTTGCCGAGTGGCACCGTCACCCTAATGAGATGTACGAAGGACGGCACGGCAGAAAAAGAAGCGCAGGACGCTGGTAAGACGAAAGGCGATAAATCTTGGGACGGAGGAAAATTCAGGAAAGTAGTAAACTGGCATGGCCGGGCCCAGAGTTACACATTCGCAAAAGGGCTAAGTGTCCAAAAAGGTCAAAAGACACCCCAAATAGGAAACAACCTGAAAAAATTAAAGTGCGCAAAACTTTAGTATTCATCGTACAATCCGATATGG
The DNA here is from genome assembly GCA_012523635.1 of Elusimicrobiota bacterium. Classification (GTDB taxonomy): domain Bacteria; phylum Elusimicrobiota; class Elusimicrobia; order Elusimicrobiales; family Elusimicrobiaceae; genus JAAYTX01. The sequence continues at coordinate 4,008 of JAAYTX010000069.1, read as the reverse complement.
CCATCATTGTATTCTATATCCAAAAGTCTGAGAGAGGATGCCCGAGATTCACTGATTGGTTTTGTTTGGAGTCCGATTTCCGCAGCAGACAGACCGGATATTTTGTCGGTAACACTCCGAACGCAACCAAAAGTAAGCCAAAAACATTAAACGGTCAGGGCAGTAGTACTTCAGACACGCAAAAGCCCTGCTCATCGGTTATCTTGATCGCTTTGACCCCCTGCACCTTTCCTATACCAGCCTCCGGATCAACAAAATAAACCTTGCTTTTGATATTATGCACCAAATTTTCAGCGGAAAATCAGTGCAATTCAACCAGGCACGCGGACCACGAGTACCCCACTCCGAAGCCCACCAGCATTATGGTCTTTTTGCGGCAGTCTCTGCCGGAATCACACATCAGATTTTTCAGCGCAACTGGAATGGAAGATGACACGGTGTTGCCGTACTCCTTCAGGTCCACAATAAACTTTTCGGTTGGAATTTTAGATTTTTTGCGCAGGAAATCCAGCATGAAGGTGTTGGCCTGGTGAAAGACGAAGAAATCTATATCGTCCAGCTTTTTCCCGGTCTTCTCAAGGAGGGCATTCACGGCCAGCGGCACCTGGCGCAGAGTAAAAGCGAAAATTTCCCCGCCGTTCATGTAAAGATTGGAATCGTTGCGCGTGTTGCCGTTGGCGTCGGTTGTGTCCTGCAGGCTGGCCTTGGCATAGGGCATACGCGAAGCACCGGCAGGCACTATAAGGTTTTTGTGCCCGCTGCCGTCCGTGCCGAAAACAAAAGGCCCGACGAAGTCTTTCCCCTGCTCGGATGCGGAAACCAGCGTGGCGCTGGCCCCGTCGCCAAAAAGCGTGCGGTTGCCCTTGTCCTTGGGGTTTATGTACCTGGAATAGGTCTCGGCGGTCAGCAACAGCACATTCCCGGCCTGCCCGGTTTCAATCAGGCCTTTGACAAGGCTAAGCCCGTACACGAAGCCCGAGCATCCCAAATTGAAATCCAGCGCCCCCGCGCTGCAAGGTATTTTCAACTTCTCCTGCAGTATGCAGGCAGTAGTGGGCAGGAAGTAATCTGGGCTCTGCGTGCAAAGAAGAACAAAATCTATGTCCTGCGCTGAACAAGCCCCGCTTTCAAACAGCCTCACCGCGGCCTTATACGCCAGGTCGGAGGCGCACTCGCCTTCCTTCACCACATGGCGCTTCTCAATGCCGGTCTTGTCGGTAATTTTCTCCACGGACCATTCGGGAAACAAATCCGCCAGCTCCTGATTGGTCAGGACAGTCTCCGGAAGGTAGTATTCAACGGCCTTTATTATCGCCTTCATAACTCGTTCCTTGCCTCGCACGCGCTTATTTCGCGCTGAAGCCCCCGTCCACCACCAGGTTGGTGCCGGTCACCCAGCCCGACGCATCCGAAAGCAGGAAAGCAGCGCTGGCGGCGACGTCTTCGGTCGCACCCAGTCCCAGCGGATGCTGCGAAATGATGTTTTCCAACTGGACCGGAGTAAGCTGTTTTGAAAGTTCAGCGAACATGTCCGTTTTCACATAGCCGGGGGAAATCGCGTTCACGCGTATCTTGTCCTGCGCAAGTTCCACCGCAAGCGAACGGCACAACCCTATAAGCCCGGCCTTGCTGGCGCTGTAGACTGTCTTCCCCGGCGCTCCGGTAACGCCCGCGGCCGAGGCCATGAGCACAATAGAGCACGGCCTGGCCGATATCTTAGGATTCAGAAAATGCTTCAAAAAAACAATTACGGACTTGAGGTTGGTATTCAACAGATTGGTGATGTCGTTTTCCAAAGTGAACCTCAACGGCATGGTTTTGGTCACTCCGGCGCAGAGCAACACCCCGTTGATAAGCCCGGCCCGGCCCACGATATCCTTCAGGGCAGGTTCCAGAGCGGCACTGTCCAGCATGTCAAAAGGACAGACTATATGGTTGCCCTCAGCCGGAAGCATCTGCCGGGTCTGCTCCAGCTGTTGTTCATTTCTGCCGCAAAGCGCCAGATTGGCACCCAGTTTGCCGAAGTATCCGGCGCACGCCCGGCCTATGCCGGACGAAGCACCGGTAACCAGTATGTTTTTACCTTTAAGGTTCAGCGGATTGAATTGTGTCATGGTTTATCCCGCAGGAGAAGATGGCGCAACATCCAGGCTGAAGCGGAAGCGCCGCTTGCGCGGACTGGCGCGCGGCGCCGGATATCCGGCGCCGCCTCTAGCCTTTTCTTTCCTTCACCAGAGTAAACAGGTCGAGCACAGTAGCGCTTTTCTGGAAATCTTCCGGGGTGGCGGTTACGCCATATTTTTCATCGATTAAACCGATAAGGCCCATGATTTTTATGGAATCGATGTTCGCAACCTGTTCCTGCCCGGTTATAGAGCCCTCTTCCTGCTCCATGGCCAGCGCCACCACATTGAAAAACTCTTCCTTGTTCATCCGGGCCCTCCCGCGACAACTCGCTTGATTATATTTATGCCAACCTGCCCATAATACCTGCTCCGGCTATACAATAGCAAATTACTCCGGCACAGCCTTTACGCAATGCTTCAAAGATTTATCGGCCCGTCCCCGTCGCCGCGGTTCATGTGCATGTCAATCTGCCCGGCGTCCACCGGCTGAAGCAGGCTGGCCAAAGGCTTTGAAACCGCGAACAGGAAGTTAGTAGGGCCGCTGAGGAACCCGGCGCGCTTCAGCGCTTTTCCCCAGGCGTGATGCAGCTGGTTTGAAACTATGATGTCCGTTCCGCGCCCGAGCAGCACGTCCGCCGCGGCGGCCATCACCTCCCCGGCGTCTTCCGGCCTGGCCATACAGTCCACTATCGAACCTACGCGCATCGCACCGAATTGCTTGTGCCTCTCCATGCGGGTATCAAGCATCACAGCCCAGCCCAGCAGACGCCCGCCGTTAAACACCCTGATTTTTATAAAACGCCTGTCAGCGGACGGGTACAGTATGTTGAGCGTTTTGGCGTCGCGCACCGCACAGAGGCCGTAGCTTGCCTTGCTATCTTCCCACAGTTCGTCAGCCCATTCCTGAAACGATTCGAAATTTTCGCATAGGGTTTTACCGGAGGCTGATTTTGACAGGACGGCATGCGCCAGACTGTTCCCCAGCCAGCCCAACCCCGAAAAAGCCAGGAAATCAAGCGCCAGCCTGCGGGCAGGCCTGCGCCTTAGAAACGCTATGTTTCGCAGAAAATTGAAAGCCGAATTAATCCTGAAGAAAAAAGGAACCGGATAGAAACTCCAGCCGGCCCCTTTCAGCATCCGGGGCAAAGGCTCGCCCATCCCCCCCATGCCCAGACCGTACAGAAGCGGCTGTTTTTTCAGAGCGTCATACAGCAAAGAGGCGCCAAGATACCTGTATTTTGTATCGCAAATCCCCTCTGATATCGGAAGCTGCCAGTCCGCTATTGAAACAACCCGTCCTTTTATGAAAAAAGCCTGGTGCTTAAGTATATAAGCCCCGCGCACAGCGCCGCCGTCATCCAATGCCACATAATATTCCTGATAAAGCTCTCGTCCGGGAAGCTTTGGCAGAGAGACGGACACCGAGGCCTCCGGGAATTTAAGGCCGGGAAAGTTTTTCTGTATTCTGGCGTTGAAAGCGGCTACCGCCGGCACGGATTCCTCGCCGTAATTAACTACCCGCATAAGCCTCAGCTGCTGCCGCCTATACGGATTTTATGCCAAATCCATTTGCGCTCCAGCCTGTTGCGCTCTGCGGCGCTTATGTCGTGATGCCCATTGACCTTTATCAGATAATCCAGCAGCGTGGAAACCGGAACGGCCCAGACATCCTTGCGGGCCAGCCTTTCCATCAGGAATCTGAAACGCTGGTTAAGTTTGCCGTCGGCCATGAAGTTGGTGCCGTGTTGAGGTTCAGCAAGGGTTGGACACTTCTAGCTAGAAAATAACTTACGGTTGCGCCGCCTCCCTGGTAAAAGAAAGCTAAAATACCCAGGGGGTAGCATGGAAACGAAAACAGAAGCAAATCCCACCAACACAGGCG
>JAAYTX010000068.1 GCA_012523635.1 Elusimicrobiota bacterium | reverse complement strand
CGGCGAGACTTTCAGGCCCAGGTTGCTGCGCGAGGTGGCGGCCTGCGGCTCGTACCAGTTCTCGTAGTTCCAGGCCACGCGGTAGCCGCCCATGCGGTTTAGCATCTTCTTGGCGGAATCCGAGGTTTCCTTGACGTTGGCCAGCGTCTGCTTCACGTCATCCTTCATCTTCGGGTCGTTGATAAGCGCGCCGACCGTGCCCTTGCCGCTCTGGAGGTCGGCCATCAGGACGTCGGCCTTGGCCACCAACTGGTCCAGCTTCGCCGTCAGCGTTTCCATGTGCTCCATGGTGGCAGTCATGTGGGGAGAGGCCGAGGCGATAAGGTCGTTCAAATTTGCGGTCAGCTGGCGCACGTTGTTCATCGTGGCGTTAAGCTGGTTTGCGAACTGCCCGTTGGCGCTGAGGTCGTCCACCAGCTTCTTGACGCTGACCAGCGTGTCGGTGAGCATCTGGTCAAGCGGCGGGGATTCCATGCCTACGACTGCGGCTCCCGGCTCAAGCAGGCCGGAGGAGGGCGACCCCTGGTCTATCTGCAGGAATTTGCTTCCGATGACGCTGGTGGCCCCTATCTTGAAGCGCGCATTACGGTAAATTTTGGTGTTTTTCTGAAGGGCCAGCGTCAGCACCACTTCGGTGCCGTCCATTTCGATGGTCTTTACCTTGCCCACCAGCACTCCGGAGAGTTTTACGTTGGCCTTCTCGCCAAGCCCGGCCACGTCCTTGAAGCGCACAGTCAGCGGGTATTCGCTTTTGAACGAGAAGTCGCCAAGCAGGAAAATGGCCGTGGCCATCAGCAGCATGCCTGCGGCGGCAAAAATGCCTACGCGAGTCTCTGTTCCCATATCAATGTTTACATTCTCTCAAAATAAGGGCTACGGCGCAACGCGTACGGAGAAGCTAGTCCAGGTCCCGCAGTTTCATCTTTATAGGTCCGTTAGCGCTTCCATCCACGAACTGGCGCACGCGCGGGTCGGCGCTGGCGCGGAAGTCGTCGGGCTTGCCTGTCAGCAGGAAATTGCCTTCATGGAGCATGACGATGGTGTCGGAGATCTTGAAGGCCGATTTCATGTCGTGCGTGATTACTATCGACGTCACGCCGGTCTTGCGCTTGAGGTCCAGTATCAGGTCGTTGATGATGTCCGACATTATCGGGTCAAGGCCGCTGGTCGGCTCGTCGTAAAGCATGCATTTGGGGCCCGGCGCCAGCGCGCGTGCAAGCGCCACGCGCTTTTTCATGCCGCCGGAAAGCTCGGAGGGGCGCAGGTCCTCCACGTTTTGTAGGCCCACCAGCGCCAGCATGTCGCGGGCAACGGCGCGGTAGCGCGTCTGCGGAATGTCAGTCAGGTACTGCAGTCCGAAAGCCACGTTCTCGGCCACGGAGAGCGAGTCAAACAGAGCGCCTTCCTGGAACAGGTAGCCGAACTGGCGGCGCAGGTCGGCCAGCTCCACTTCGGAACGGTAGCCGATGGTTTCGCGCCCGTGAACCTTTATTGAGCCGGCGTCGGGCTGGTGCAGGCGCATCACGCACTTGATGAAGGTGCTTTTGCCTGAGCCTGAGCCGCCGATTATGGACAGCACCTTGCCGTCTTCCACGCTTGCGCTGACCCCCCGCAGTACCTGCTTGGGGCCGAAACTTTTTTTGAGCCCGGTGACTTCTATCATCTCAGACCCCCAGCGCCACCAGCACGGCGGTGGAGAAATAGTCCAGCACCAGCACCAGCACCATGCTGACCACAACCGCCCGCGTGGTCGTTTTGCCCACGCCTTCCGCGCCGCCGGTGGTGGAAAGGCCGCGGTAGCAGCAAACGGTGGCTATCATGAACGCGAAAATGAAGGATTTTGAGAAGCCGTGCATGAAATCCGAGATTTGCATGTAGTTCAGTATGTCGTCCCAGTAGGTGTTGGTCGGCACGTGCAGTTTGCTTGCGCTGACGATGAAGCCGCCGAAGATGCCTGAAAACATGGCGTACACGGTAAGGACGGGAATCATCACCATGCAGGCTATATAGCGCGGTATTACCAGATAGCGCACCGGGTCCGTGCCAAGGACGTGCAGGGCGTCTATCTGCTCGGTGACCTTCATGGTGCCAAGCTCGGCGGCCATGGCCGCGCCCGCGCGCCCGGCCACCACTATGGCGGTCAGCACTGGCCCCAGTTCCTTGACCAGCGAAAAGCCTACTATCGTTCCCACAAAAATAGGCTCGTTAAAGATGTTTTGCGAGGTGCTGCCCGTCTGCAGCGCGAGCACCATGCCGGTAAAAAAGCTGGTAAGCGTCGTCACGGGCAGGGAATCCACGCCCACGCGCATGCACTGTATAAGGCTCTGCCGCCATTCGATTTTAGAGTGGAAAGCCCAGAAGAAAGCCGAACGTATCATCAGCGCCGCGGAACCCAGCTCGCCGAATGCGTAAAGCAGCGCCGCGCCTGCTTTTGAGAAGATGTTCATCAGAGCCACATCCTCGGCACCCGGGCTGAAATGGCGGTCGCCACTTCATATGAGATTGTGCCCGCCCACTGGGCAAGGTCCTGCGCGGTGATGCGGTCTTCGCCCTGCGCGCCGATCAGCACTGCCTCGTCCCCCACCTGCGCTCCCGGCACCGACGAGACGTCCACCACTATCATGTCCATCGATACCGCCCCCGCCACGCGGCAGCGGCGTCCGCGCACCAATACTTCCGCGGTGTTGGAGAAGCGGCGGGCGTAGCCGTCCGCATAGCCGATCGGGAGCGTGGCCAGCTTCAGCTGGCGCGGGGCGCGGAAGGTGCGGCCGTAGCCTATGCTTGCGCCGGAGCGCACGTCCTTGAGGAAAACTATGCGCGACTTGAGCGTCATGGCCGGGGCAAAGCCGTCCATGAGGCCGTAGCAGGCAAGGCCGGGGCGTATCATGTCGAAGACGCTGTCCGGGTAGCTGACTGCGGCGTAGGACGCCGCTGCGTGGCGCAGCACTCCGTGCGCGTCGCTCAGGCCGCAGGCCTGCAAAGTGTCGCTGAAATGGCGCAGCTGCAGCCTGGTATAGGCGGCGTCTGATTCCGCTGAACTGAGATGGGTGTAGATGCCTTCAAGCGTTATGCCGACGAGGCCGCGTATGATTTGCACCGTGGCCGATGCCGACGGGCGGCGCATGCCTATGCGGCCCATGCCGGTGTCCACTTTCACGTGGCAGGCGGCCGGTTTCCCTGTCCTGGCGGCGGCCTCGCTGAGGCTGCGTGCGGCTTCGGCGCTGGCGATGGTCACGGCAAGGCCGTGTTCCAGCGCGGCGTCAAAACCGGAGAAAGGATATATGCTGCCAAGCACCAGTATGGGAAGGGTGACGCCCGCTTTCCTGAGTTCTATGCCTTCCTCTATGCAGGAGACGCCAAGTCTGTCGCAGAGCCGTTCCTGCTGGGCCAGAAGCGAAAGCGGGACCGCGCCGTGCCCGTAGGCGTTGGCCTTGACCACAAAAAGAAGCTGTGTTCCAGACGGGAGGCCTGAGCGCAGCTGTCTGAGGTTGGCGCGCACGGCATCAAGGTTTATCTCGGCCCAGGTTGGCCGCAAAAGCGCCGGAACCGTGGCCGCGGGTGTCATTTATGACGGGAGTATCACGGCCTCCGGCGCGCCCTCTATGCTGCGCGGGGCCGGGTTTGTGAATTTCGTGAACTGGCTGAGGAAATTCAGGTCCACGTCGCCGGTGGGGCCGTTGCGCTGTTTGGCTATTATCAGCGTGGCCAGCCCTTTTACGGCCGGGTCGTCTCGTTTGTAGTATTCCTCGCGGTGGATGAGGGCCACCACGTCGGCATCCTGTTCAAGCGAGCCTGAATCGCGCAAGTCGGAGAGTTGCGGGCGGTTGCCGCCCCTGTCTTTGTCCTCGGCGCGGCGGTTAAGCTGAGAAAGAGCCATCACCGGCAGATTCAGCGTGCGGGCCAGTTCCTTCAGCCGGCGCGAAATTTCGGACACTTCCTGCTGTCTGTTTTCGTTGCGTTTGCCCCCGCCCTGTATGAGCTGGAGATAGTCTATAACAATAAGTCCGAGTTCTTTGTTCTTGCGCTTGAGTTCCGAAGACAGGCGCTTTGCGCGCATGCGTATTTCGGTGATATTGAGGCCCGATGAATCGTCTATCCAGATGGGTGCGCGGCGTATGCGGTCTATCTCGCTGGTCAGCGCGGCCCAGCGGTCGCGCTTGAGCATGCCGGTACGGGTGTTTTTCACGTCGGCCATGGCCGCGCTGCACACCATGCGTTCGAAAAGGGAGTTTCTGCTCATTTCAAGCGAGAATACCGCCGTGGGAATGCTTTTTTCAACTGCGGCATGATAGGCCATGTTCAGCGCCATGGCGGTTTTGCCCTGGCTGGGCCTGGCGGCCAGTATTATCAGGTCGGCCTTCTGGAGGCCGCCTGTCATTTCGTCGAAGCGGTAGAAGCCGGTGGGCACGCCGGTTATGGCGTTGCGGTTTTTCATGGCCTCTTCCAGGTTGCGTGTGACGTCGTCGGCAATCTTGTCCGCCGAAACAAAACCTTGCAGGGCGCGCTTCTGCGCTATGGCGAAAATCTTGTCTTCGGCCTGGTCCACCAGCTTGTCCGGGTCCTCGTCGGTGTCGTAGCAGTTCTCTACTATGGTGGTGGCCGAGCCGATAAGGTCGCGCAACAGTGCCTTCTGGCGCACTATTTCGGCATAGTGCTGTACGTGCGCGGCGGTGGATACCTTTCCTATAAGTTCCGAGAGGTAGCCTTCTCCACCGGCCTCGGAAAGCTGTCCGGAGGATTTCAGTTCTTCGCTGATGGTGATGAGGTCGACGGCGGACTGCCTGTCGTAAATCCGTTTTACTGCCCCGAAGATGATGCGGTTGGCTTTGGAATAAAAGTGGTTTTCGTCAACGGTTTCGCAGGCGGTCTCTATGGCTTCCCGCTCTATGAGCATGGAGCCAAGAACGGCCATTTCTGCGTCTTCGGCCTGGGGGGGAAGGCGCAGCGCGCCGCCTGCTTTTTTAAGGGACATAAGTTGATTGTATTAAAGACGGCAAAGCCCTGTCCACGCCATATTTGCGGTTCCGCTGGGCAAAAAACAACCCCCGCCGCAAGGCGGGGGTTGTTGTGAATCTGTCCTGCGCGGCTTATTCGGCCGGCTGGGCGGCGATTTTCACCTTTATTTTGGCGGAAACGCCGGGCTTGAGGTGTATTTCAAGGTCGGTATCGCCCAGGGTCTTGATGGGGTTGTTTAGCTCCACCATTTCCTTGTCGATTTCGTGTCCAGCGGCCTTGAGGCGTTTGAGGACGTCCGTCTTGCTGACTGAGCCGAACACCTGTCCGGCCTCGCCAACCGGGCGGGTGAACGAAAGTTCCAGGCCGGTCAGCTTGTCCGCCACTTTTTTGGCTTCCGCCACCGCTTTTTCTATGCGCTTCTTGCGGTTTTCCTCGCCCAGGCGCCAGTTCTTCAGTTCGGCGTCGGTGGCCTCGACGGCTATGCCGTTGGGCAGGAGGAAGTTGCGGGCGTAGCCGTCGGCCACGTTCTTCACCTGGCCGGGATGCCCGATTTTGCGCATTTCTTTTCTGAGTATGACCTTCATGTCGAAGCTCCTTAAAGGACGGCTTATTCCGCCGAGTAGGGCAGTATGGCCAGATTGCGGTTGCGCTTGATCGCGCGGGTTATCTGGCGCTGGTGGCGCGCGCAGGCGCCGGTAATCCTTCTGGACAGCATCTTGCCGCTTTCCATCGTAAAGGATTTAAGCAGGTGCGCGTCCTTATAGTTGACCTTGTCGACTTTGTCGGCGCAAAGCTTGCAGACCTTGCGCCTTGACTCCGGGCGGCGGCGGAACGGCGGGCGGCCTTCCGGGCGGGGCGAGGAATGCGGCGCAGCTGCCGGGGCGCTTGCCGGGGCTGAGGCTGGCTGTGCTGGTTTGTTTTCTTCCGTCATGTGCTTTCTCCTTGGTTAAAACGGCACGTCGTCGGCTATGTCCGGCGCGGCTGCCGCGGCGGCTCCCTCTTCGGGTTCGCCTGCGGCGGATGCGGACGCGGAGGCCTGCGCCAGGAACTGTATCCTGCGCGCCACGACCTGCAGCGTCCTGCGTTTCTGGCCGCTTTTGTCGGTGTATTCGTCCGTGGCCAGCCTGCCTTCCACATGCACGGGCAGCCCTTTCTTGAGCTTTTCCTTGCAGCGTTCGGCCATGGGGCCCCAGGCTACCACGGTTACAAAAGTGGTGTCTTCCTTCCATTCGCCGGTGGGGTCTTTCCAGCGGCGGTTCACGGCTATGTCAAAGCGCGCGACCGCCTGCCCCTTCTGCGTATAGCGGACCTCAGGGTCGCGGGTGAGACGTCCCACCAGCAGCACCTGGTTCTGTTCCGGCAAACGTATGTTGTTCATGCGCGGCCGCTATTTCGCGGCCGGAGCGGCGGCGGCTTTGGGCGCCACCGGCTTGGCCTTGGTCTCTTCGATTTTGAAGACGCCGCAGCGCATCACCAGCTCGTTGACGCGCATCTGCTGGTTCATGGCCGCCACGGTGTTGGCGCCGGCCTTGAATTTCATGAAGACGTAGAAGCCGTCTCGGATATGATGGATGGCGTGCGTGAGTCTGCGGCGGCCCATCTTGTCCTCGAGCAGGATTTCCCCGCCGTCGGCGGTGATCAGCTTCTTGGTCTTTTCCACGAAGTCGGCGATTTCGGCGTCCGACATCTGGGGTTTCAATATAATGACTGTTTCGTAAGTGCGCATAATGTGAGAATTTATCATATTGGAAGGGGGTTTGGCAACGGCTAAAGGGGCTTTGGGCCGACTGAAGCCGCGCGACCCGGCTTTTGCGGGTGCGCGTTGCCGCTTACCACTGCGGCCTGCCGGTATTGTGCAGATCGCAGCGGAATTTGGGGCAGGCAGCGGAGGAAAGGGGTTTGTCCCCGGCTATGGCGTGGAAGGTGAAGTCGTTTACCCCGGTGTAAATAGTGCCGTCGGGGCCGATTGCGGGAGAGGGCTCATATTCGGCTGTCCCTGCGTGATAGGTCCATTTTACGGTTCCGTTTGGATTCAGCGCATATAAAATGTGGTCGTAGGAGCCGATATATAATGTGCCGTCGGAGCTTATTGCCGTCGCCGACCGTATGTGGCCTCCAGTGGTGAACTGCCATTTTT